>CAUVLK010000159.1:0-6384 GCA_963552635.1 uncultured Lautropia sp.
CCTGCCTGCAGATGGACCCGGGCCGCCAATGCCTTCGGAATGGGCGCGCTGAAGTTCACCGTGATCGGCCGGATCGGCATGCAGCCTGCCTGGGCATTCTCGCGCTCGCAGCTCATCTCGGCCGTGAACGGCTGGCGCACCCGGAAGTCCATGCGCCGCACCTGCGTGCTGGTCATGCCGTTGGCCATCGCCACACCCCGGTCCCAGACCAGCGAGACCTCAGTGCCCGGCGTGAAACGGCGCTGACATTGCAGCACGGCTAGCGCCGTGGTGGCTGTGCCTTCACCAGGCACAGCACTCGCCGGGTCGGAGCCGCCGGCTTGCCGTTGGCCCGACGGGTAACCCAGGCCGGACAGGATGGCCTGGCGGCGTTCTCCCTCCACCAGGCGCACCGGCACCTGCTCGCCCAGATCAGGCAGGCGGCACCAGACATGCTGCTTCAGGCTGGTCATGGTGGCCGGCGCATCCAGGTGCAGGACGAACACTTGGTCCTCTTCGATGGTGCCACCTTCCCAGGGGCGGACCCGATCGATGCGCGGCCCGCCCGTGTCGAACGCATGGCGTGAGGCCTTCAGCAGGACACCGGATGGCGTCCGGTAATCCGGCCGGGTGGATACCTGGCAGCGGACACCGGCAGGCAAGGGCGCCGGAAAGTCCTGCACCCATTCCTGAGGTCCGGTCCAGCGACCGCTGCCCAGGGTGGCTGCCGGCTGCGATGAAGGTGCGTCCGGCCCGGCATCCGGCAGCCCCGAACAGCTGAGCAGCACGGGGCTCTCGGCACCGGCATCACCGAATCGGGCAGCCGGCGCGTCGAACTTCACCACCACCTGCCGCGGCCGGTACACCTCGCCCTGTGGGGAGACGCTGAGAATGGAAGGACGGGCAGGGGCGTTTTCTGTCGATTTTCCCGCGGTTCCGGCAGAGCTCTCCGCAGGCACGCCGGCCGCAATTCCCGTGACAGCCGCAGTGGCATCAGCCACATCCATGGTGCGAGCCGTCGCTGCCTCCGTGGTGCCGGCCTGCGCCGTCATCGCCTCGCTGGATGAGGGATATAGCAGCGCCGCCATCAGCCCTGCCAGCAGCCAGGCATGGCCACGATGCGTGGCTCCCGGCCCGGCGTCCTCCCCGGGAAAGCGACGGGCAGGCAGGAGGAGGGACAGCTTGGACTTCATGGCATCGACCACGCAAAGGACGGTTCGCCGATGTTACGAAATGTAAGTCTCCCCCGTAAGCCTGTTTGGCGCAATAGCCACGCTGCACGAAAGATGCGATGCCTCGCAGCCCGTTCCCTGTTCAGGCGCGACGTATCGAGAAGGATGCGAAGCGCCCTTGCAGGCGGGCCACGTCCGGCGGGTGCCAGCGGGCACGACTCAATGAAACGGTGCGGCATTCCTGCACCACCCAATGGCGCACGCCGGCATCGACCAGCTCATCAGCCAGTTCATGCAGCTCCTCTTCCGGATAGAGATCCGGATGCCAGGTCGTACGGCATTCATAGGCAATACCGCTGTCAAGCACGTGTCGCAGCGACTGCCAGGACCGCCCATGGTCACGGACTCCGACGATGTCGGCATACCGTGGACGTCTCCCCTTGATGTCCAGGCCCACCCAGTCCAGAAGGGGCAGCAGCCCAAAAAGCCGGGCGGGATACATGCCTCCCGTGTGCAATGCAGCCTGATAGCCCAGGCTGCGTACCCGTGCCACGGCATCCTGCAGGCTGGGATGCATCGTGGGCTCTCCGCCAGAAAACACCACACCGTCCAGCAGGCCATGGCGACGGGCCAGGAACGCCTCGATGTCCGTCCACGCCAGGCCATGTTCGGCCCGGGCCGGCAGCAGCTCGGGATTGTGGCAGTAGCTGCAGCGCCAGGGACAACCCTGCAGGAACAGAACTGCTGCCAGCCGCCCCGGGAAATCGATGGTGGTCAGCGGCGTCATGCCGCCCACGCGGATCATGCCTGCCGTTCTCCCCGATCGCTGGCGCGCTCGACGAAGAACCTGCGCTCGGCATGTTCCCCCTTCTTGCCAATGTTGAAACTGGATACCGGGCGGTGATAGCCCATCACGCGTGTCCAGACCTCGCAAGGCTGACGTTCGTCATCGGAAAGCGCGATGGTGGATTCATGCAGATCGATATGGTTCATGACAGGACTCCTGTTGAATGGTCGGGGGTGAGAGAAATCGTTTTCCGCGTCGACGGGGAAAGATGCTGGCGCTTGGCCGCCAGCCGTTCCTCGTCGCACAGCGGACAGAAAGCATGCTCGCCGGACAGATAGCCATGGACAGGGCAGACCGAGAAGGTCGGAGTGACCGTGATGTAGGGAAGCCGGAAGCGCTGCAGTGCGCGCCGCACCAGATCCCGGCATGCCTGTCCGCTGGACAGGCGTTCGCCCATGTAGAGGTGCAGTACCGTGCCGCCCGTGTAGCGGGACTGCAGTTCTTCCTGCCGTTCCAGTGCCTCGAAGGGGTCATCGGTGAAGCCGACCGGCAATTGGGACGAGTTGGTGTAGTAGGGCTGCCGGTCGGTGCCTGCCTGCAGGATGTCCGGCCAGCGCCGCCGGTCTTCCTTGGCAAAGCGGTAGGTGGTTCCTTCGGCCGGCGTGGCCTCCAGGTTGTACAGGTGCCCGGTCTGCTCCTGGAACTCGATCATCCGTGCGCGCACATGGTCGAGCAGGCGAAGCGCGAAGGCATGACCCCATTCGCTGGTGATGTCGTGGGCATCGCTCGTGAAGTTGCGGATCATCTCGTTGATGCCGTTGACGCCCAGCGTGGAGAAATGGTTGCGCAACGTGCCCAGATAGCGTCGGGTATAAGGAAAGAGGCCATCATCAATGAGCTGCTGGATCAGGACACGCTTGATTTCGAGGCTGCGCCTGCCCAGCTCCAGCAGCTCGTCCAGCCGCCGGTACAGGCCAGCCTCGTCGCCCCGATGCAGATAGCCGAGTCGGGCACAGTTGATCGTGACCACACCGAGACTGCCTGTCTGTTCTGCACTGCCGAAAAGGCCGTTGCCACGCTTGAGCAGCTCGCGCAGGTCCAGCTGCAGGCGACAGCACATCGACCGGATCATGCCCGGATCAAGCTCGGAATTGATGAAATTCTGGAAGTAGGGCAGTCCGTACCTGGCCGTCATCTCGAACAGGCGCGCTGCGTTGTCCGATTCCCAGGGGAAATCTCGGGTGATGTTGTAGGTCGGAATCGGAAAGGTGAAGACCCGGCCTTTCTCGTCGCCGACGCTCATCACTTCGATGTATGCCCGATTGATCATGTCCATCTCGGGCTGCAGCTCACCGTAGGTGAAGGGCATCTCCTCGCCGCCGATGACGGGCACCTGCTCACGCAGGTCCATCGGGCATACCCAGTCGAAGGTCAGGTTCGTGAAAGGGGTCTGCGTTCCCCATCGGGAAGGGACATTCAGGTTGTAGACCAGCTCCTGAATGCACTGGCGAACCGCCTCGTAGGAGAGACGGTCCTTGCGCACGAATGGCGCCATGTACGTATCGAAGGAAGAGAAGGCCTGGGCGCCGGCCCATTCGTTCTGCAATGTTCCCAGGAAATTGACCACCTGTCCGACGGCAGAGGACAGGTGCCGGGGCGGGCCGGCCTCGACACGATTGGGAACACCGTTCAGTCCCTCCGCGAGCAGCATGCGAAGCGACCAGCCGGCGCAGTAACCGGACAGCATGTCCAGATCATGGATGTGCAGGTCGGCGTCACGATGCGCCTGTCCGATCTCGGTCGGATAGACATGCGAGAGCCAGTAGTTGGCCGTGATCTTGCCCGCCGTGTTGAGGATCAGTCCCCCCAGCGAATACCCCTGGTTGGCATTGGCGTTGACCCGCCAGTCAGAACGGTTCAGATACTCATCGATCGTCGAGACCGGATCGACGACATGCGTGTCCGGATGCTTGGCCGGGAACATCGTGGTTGTGGAATCCATCCGCCTGCCTCCTTGATGACGCTAGATGTAGCGTCATCATACCAGACAAAACGTCATCTGTACCGTACCCATGATCTCATGACACCAGAGCACACCATGAGATCCATTCTTGCGATCCTTTGACTACGATCGATAGCTATTCCAGAATATGCACGTTTCAATATCATTGGAGCCTGCCTGCCCGGGACACTGCGCACGACAGCTGCGGCGGCGGACATGCCCTCACGTCGAACAAGGATGAACATGGAAACGATAGCCGTAGATCCCTATTACACGCTCATTGTCGCCACCCTGGTCCTGCTGGTGGGCCGGCTCATGGTCGACCGGATCAAGTTCCTGCAGGACTTCAACATTCCCGAGCCCGTGGCCGGCGGCCTGCTGGCGGCGGTCATCATCTACATCCTGAATGCCAGTACCGGCGTATCGTTCGCCTTCGACAAGGGTCTGCAGGATTCGTTCATGCTGATCTTCTTCTCGTCGATCGGTCTCAGCGCCGACTTCTCCCGCCTCAAGGCGGGCGGCGTCGGGCTGGTGCTCTTCCTGGTGGTGGTCAGCGCCTTCATCGTGGTCCAGAACATCGTGGGCGTCGGCCTGGCGGGCGCGCTGGGCCTTGATCCCATCATCGGTCTGGTCACCGGCTCCATCACCCTCACGGGCGGTCACGGCACGGCCGGTGCCTGGGGCAAGGTGCTGGAAGAGCAGCACCACATCGTCGGCGCCACCGACCTGGGCATGGCCTCGGCCACCTTCGGCCTGGTGCTGGGCGGCCTGATCGGCGGCCCCGTGGCCCGCAAGCTGGTCAACAAGATGGGCATGAAACCCAGCGCCAAGGCTGCACAGGCCCACGACACGGCCGATACCGCCATCGACGACGTGTTCGAACATGCTCACCAGCGTCGCCTGATCACCGCCAATGCAGCGGTCGAGACCATGGCCCTGTTTGCTGCCTGTCTGGCCTTCTCGGCCCTGATGACCACGCCGGAGGTCAAGAGCTTCCTGCCCTCGTGGTTCACGCTGCCGCAGTTCGTCTGGGCGCTGCTCTTCGGTGTGCTGCTGCGCAACTTCCTCACCTCGGCCTTCAAGGTCAACATGTTCGACCGCGCCATCGACGTGTTCGGCAACGCCTCGCTCAGCATCTTCCTGGGCATTGCGCTGCTCAACCTCAAGCTGTGGCAACTGCTTGACCTGGCGCTGCCGATGCTGATCATCCTGGCCGTGCAGACCGCCATCATGGCGCTCTACGCCTACTTCGCCACCTACCGCTTCATGGGCAAGGACTACGACGCTGCCGTGCTGGCCGCCGGCCACTGCGGCTTCGGCCTTGGTGCCACGCCCACCGCCGTGGCCAACATGCAGTCCGTCACCGAGCGCTTCGGCCCGTCGCACAAGGCCTTCCTGATCGTGCCGATGGTGGGTGCGTTCTTCATCGACTTCGTCAATGCCTTCATCCTGACGGGCTTCGTCAACTTCCTGGGCAAGTGATGAGCCACTGTGCCAGAAGAACGAAAAGGCACGCTCATGGCTGAGGCCCCCCATAAGAAGATCATCATTCTGGCGGGCCCCAACGGGGCAGGAAAGACCACCTTTGCTCGTGCTTTCCTGCCCCAGGAGGCCGGTGTGCCCCGTTTCATCAACGCTGATCTGATTGCTGCCGGCCTGGCGCCATTTACACCCGAGCGCGCCGCCATCCAGGCCGGGCGGCTGATGCTGGACGAGATCCAGCGCAGTACCGATCGGGGCGAGAGCTTTGCCTTCGAAACCACCCTGGCAGGCTTGAACTGGCTGCGACGCATTCCCCCATGGCGTGCGCAGGGCTATCAGGTCAGCATCTACTTTCTGCGGCTACCGGACGCGGAGACTGCGATCGCACGTGTGGCCGAGCGGGTACGACAGGGCGGACACCATATCCCGGAAGACACCATTCGTCGGCGCTTCGATGCGGGCTGGCGCAACTTTCAAGAACACTATTGTCACGTGGTGGATGACTGGACTATCTACGACACTACGGGCAGCATCATCGGGGCAAAGGACTGGGGAGAGAAACCATGAACCCTAAAGACATCTCGTCAGCCAGGAACCCCGACCAGAGAGCATCATTGGTCGCCATGCAGCGTGCTGCCCAGATGGCACGGCAGATTGCCATCCAGACCAATACGGCCATCATCCTGCATCAGGATGGGAAAATGGTCCGGATCACGGCCAACCAGTTGCGAGCGCAGGATTCGGCCGGATCAGCAGCAGACAGACGAGACTGAGCCGATTTCCCCTGAATCTCAGGGCACGGCCAGCACCGCGCAGTTGCACAGGTCGTCGCTCTCGAAACGCGTGATGTCACCAGCCGCCAGGCCCGGCACCGGGAAGAGGCGCACCGTCAGTGGCTTGTTCAGTCGGAAGGCCATCGTGCCCGTGTCGAGCATTATGGAGGCGATCTTATAGGACGGGAT
>CAUVLK010000160.1:0-6377 GCA_963552635.1 uncultured Lautropia sp.
GATCAGCTCGAAGCACACGGCCGGTGTGGGGGCCGGGGCCAGCACCACGCGCCCGCCCACATAGAGCGCGCTGAGAAAGCCCGGCGAACTCATCGGGAAATTGTGCGCCATGGGTAGCGCGCACAGGTAGACGCTTGTTTCGTCCATCCCGCAGATGCGCGCGCTCTCGCGCAGCGTGTAGATGTAGTCGTCGTGCGTGCGCGGAATGAGCTTGGACAGCCCGGTGCTGCCGCCCGAGATCTGGAAGAAGGCCGTGTCCTCACCCTGCACGTCGGTGGCCGGGATGGCTGCAGCGGCATGGCTGGCCGGTGCCGTGTCGGCATGCATCAGCTCGGCCAGCGGGGTGAAGCTGCCGGCGTCGCCCCGGGTGACGATGACGTGCTGGACCTGCGGGCAGCGTGTCTGCAGTTCGGTGGCGAGGTTGCGATAGTCGAAGCCGCCCCAGTCACCGGCGCAGATGTAGCCGCGTGCATCGCCCGTGTCGGCAAAATGTGCGATCTCGGCAATGCGGTGTGCGGGCAGCGCATACAGCGGGATGATGCCCACGCGGAACATGCCGAAGATGGTGCTGATGAACTCCGGCAGGTTGGGCAGGTGGACGATGACCCGATCGCCACGCCGGAGTCCGCGGGCCAGCAGACCGGCCGCGATGGCGGACGCCTGCCGGTCCAGCTCGGCATAGCTGATGCGCTCGCCTTCACTCACCACGGCGATACGGTCGGGGTGGGCCTGGGCCCGTTCGCGCAGCCATGCGCCGAAGGTTTCGCCCCGCCAGTAGCCCGCCTCGCGGTAGTGGCGGGCCAGGTCTTCGGGCCAGGGCTGGTGCAGTCGAATGGAATCAGTCATGCTAACGATTATCAGTCCTTGGAATGACCGGATCTTATCATCCGGAATGCGCCCCGGGCGCTCAGCCGGGGCGTGCAGGGCCTGTGCGGATCAGGGCTTCTTCAGGTCCACCAGATAGGTGCCATCCAGAGGTACAGTCAGAAAGCGCCGGTTCACCTCGTCCAGCGTCTTCATGGCCGTGCGTTCGTCGAACCGGTCGGGATGGATCCAGCCGGCCAGCGCCTCGATGAACACCACGTGCAGCGGCGAATCGTTGAAGGCGTGCCAGATGCCGTGGGCGTTGCCGTTGCGGATGGCGGCCAGCGCCGAGAGACGGTTGCTGTCGATGACACGCTGCAGGCTGCTGCGGGCATCGGCTTCCGTGATGCCCGTGCCGATGTTGAGCCCCTGGCCGGTTCGCTTGCCCGAGCCGGTGCCGGTAGCCACGTAGACCTGCGGGTTGCGGCTGTTGATGTACTCGAAGCCCAGCTTTCCGGTGGGTGTCTTCAGCACGTCGGCGCCGATGTTGTGGCCGCCGGCGTAGCTGATCATCTCGTTGAACGTGCCCTGGCCCGGGGAGTTGCAGCAGTCGGTACTGCCGGCATGGGCATGCACGAACACGGGAGGGCGGTCCTTCGCGGGCAGGTCGGCCAGCCGGTTGGTCACGGCCTTCATGTGGCTTTCATAGAAATCGATGAACTCGGCCGTGCGCTGCGGTTGACCGATGGCCTGACCCAGCGCCTTCAGGCTGGGGACGGTGTTCTCGAGCGGCTTCACGAAGAAATCCACCACCAGCACCGGGATGCCGGCGGCGGCGAAGCGCTTCATCATCAGCGATTCCTCGACGCTCTGCCGGTCGGTACCGCCGGCAAAGCGCGCCGTCAGCACGATGAGATCCGGTCGCAGCGCCAGCGCCTGTTCCACCGAGAAGCTGTCGGCGGTGTGCCGCCCCACCAGGGGCACCTTGGCGATGGCCGGAAAGCGCTGCAGGTAGGTCTGATACTCGCGCGAGAAGGAGGTCTTGAATTCGTCCGACCAGCCGGCCAGGAGGGAGACCGGATCCGGCGTGAGCAGCGCCATCACCGGCAGGTGTCGGGCCTGCGTCAGGATCACCCGTCTGGCGGGAGCCTTCAGCGTCACCTGGCGACCCAGCACGTCAGTCACGGTGATCGGGCCGGTCTGGGAGGCTGCCTGGGCTGCCGACTGCGCCGTACCGGCTGCGTCGGCCGCCTGGAGGGGGACGGGCTGAAGCAGCAATGCTGCCAGCGGCAGCGCCGAGGCGGCCGTCAGGGTGCGGCGAATCGCGCGTTGCCATGTCCGCGTGCACGACACGGTGGGGGCAGCCACGGCGGAGTTGCCGGATTCCGGGGCAGGGTGAAAGCGGGAAAACAGGGAGGCCATGTTCGATGAAGAATGAGGGCTAAATGCAGGGGCTCGGAAGGCCCCCCGCCTTGATGATGGGCACGAGGCCGGCGGCAGACCGGCCGGATCGGGTCACTGCACGGGTTTCAGCAGCCCGTCCACCACCACCTGGGGCACGCCGTGCGAGCAACGCTCCACGCGCGCATTCACGCCGTAGCAGTCGGCCAGCGCCTGTGGGGTGATGACATCGGCTGGGGCGCCCTGGCCCAGCAGGCCGCCGTCGCGCACCAGCACGCAACCGTCGCTGTGGCGCAGCGCGATGTTCAGGTCGTGCAGCACGATGAGGGTGATCAGGCCGTGCTCATGGGTTTCGTGGCGCAGCAGGTCCATGACGTGGAACTGATAGTTCAGGTCCAGCGCCGAGAGGGGCTCATCCAGCAGCAACAGCCGAGGCCGGCGGATGAGCGCCTGGGCAATGCCCACCAGCTGCTTCTGGCCGCCGGAGAGCTGATCGAGATAGCGCATGGCCAGATGGTCGACCCCCAGGCGCTTGAGCAGCGCCATGACGGCTTCCAGCGTGACGTGCTCGGCCTCCTGCGAGAGCGACGAGGCGCGCGCGGCCACCAGCACCGATTCCATGACGCGCAGGTGCACCGAGGCCGGCAGCGACTGCGGCAGGTAGACGACGTGGCGGGCACGTTCGCGGAAATCCAGCGAGGCGAGATCGGTGCCGTTGAGGCGCACCGTGCCATGGCGGGGCGGCAGCAGGCCGGCCATGGCCTTGAGCAGCGTGGACTTGCCGGTGCCGTTGGGCCCCAGCAGCGAGACCAGTTGGCCGGGGGCGATGGGCGAGAGCGTGAGCTTCTCGATGATGGTGCGGCTGCGGTAGGCAACCTTCAGGTCGTTCACTTCCAGCATGGTGCTCTCCGTCAGCCGGCGCGCCGGCGCATGACCACCGACACGAAGAAGGGGACGCCGACCAGCGAGGTCACGATGCCCACCGGCACGATGACGCCCTCGACGATGTTCTTGGAAGCGATGGAGGCCAGCGACAGGATCATCGCCCCGATGAGGGCACTGCCCGGCAGGTAGAAGCGATGGTCCTCGCCGAACAGGCGTCGTGCGATGTGGGGGGCGATGAGGCCGATGAAGCTGATGGTGCCCACCATGGATACGGCCAGTGCCGCCAGGAAGCTGATGCGCAGCAACGAGACGAGTCGCTGGCGCTTCACGTCGATGCCGAAGCTGATGGCGCGGTCCTCGCCCAGCCGCAGCGCGGTGAGCTTCCACGCATCCTTCAGACACAGTGGCAGGATGACGGCAAAGGCCAGCAGCATGCCACCCACCTTTGGCCAGGTGGCGCGTGACAGGCTGCCCATCGTCCAGAACACGAGGTTCTGCAGGTCTTCGGCGCTGGCGATGAACTGCATCAGCGACACCAGTGCGTTGAAGGTGAAGACCAGCGCGATGCCCACCAGCACCATGCCCGAGCCGCTCATGCCGCCCCAGCGCGCCAGCACGTCGAGCAGCACGGCAGACAGGATGGCAAACAGAAAGGCGTTGCCCGCCACGGCCCAGCCCGGCGGCAGCCCGGGCAGGCTCAGATCCAGTACCAGGGCCAGCGAGGCCCCGAAGGCGGCGGCCGAGGAGATGCCCAGTGTGAACGGACTGGCCAGCGGATTGGCCAGGATGGTCTGCATTTCTGCGCCGGCCAGCCCCAGACCCAGCCCCACGGCCACCGCCATGATGGCGTAGGGCAGGCGCACGTCCCAGACGATGACGGCGGTGGTGGGTTCGGCCTGCGCGGGCGAGAAGATGGTACGCACCAGTTCCGACCATCCCAGCCCCGACGGACCCAGCATGAAATCGGCCACCAGCGACAGCAGGATGATCACCACGAAGGCGGCCAGCAGCACCCAGCGCAGTTTCAGCAGGCGGGAATATTGGTGGCTGGCATCGTGGCCAGCGGGCAGGGGGGAAGGTGTCATCCGGGGCACCACATTAAAATGAGATACATTCACCCAAAAGCGGGGCTAGTGTATCAGTTTGTACGGACCGTCCCTCAAAAAGTTTCCCGCGCATCCGGTCATTGCCAGCGCCGGCATCTGCAATCCTGTCGCCCCATGTGCCCAGGGGTGCTTCCCCGGGCCGGCCCCGAATCTGCGCGCTGCCGGTGTCGTCCTGCTTCACGCGGGGGCAGCCTTGCCTGGGCGGTGTGCCCTGTCGGCATGTGGCCGGGGCCGCCGCGGGACGATGGGTCCATGACACGTGCTAGCGGCCGGACAGGGCCGCCGCCTGCGACGGATTGCCCAGCCGCTGGAAGATCTGCAGTCCCCGCTCGTCCTCGGCCAGCTCGCGCTCCAGGGCCTGCACCGTCACCCGCTGGCTGGCCACGGCGGTGGTCAGGCGGCTGATGGCCTGATGATTGCCGGTGCTGGATGTAGGGTTCTTGCCCTGCTGGCTCTGGGCGTCTTCCAGTTCCTTCTCCTGGCTGGCCAGCGTCTTGCGTTCCTTGTCCAGTTCGGGCAGCAGCAGCTGTTTTTCCTGCTCGAGGCGGGCATGGGTCTGCTGGAAGCCCGTCGCGGCGTCGAGGATCCGGCACGGCTGCGGTTCGGCCACCGAATGGCTGGCCAGATCGAAGACCGTGATCATGCAGGCGCCCGGACGGGTGATGCCCTCGATGCCCTGAACCTGGGGTGCAATCCGGATCCGGTGCAGCAGCGTGGATTTGGGCCGGTTCTCCGTGGGCTTCCAGTGCTTGACCGACACGTAGATGTCGGTACCCTTTTCGGTGTGCCGCGTGGTCATCGTGGCCGGGTCGCCGTCGAACTGGATGTTGACGAACTGCCCGGGCGTGAAGGCCGTGGCGTTGGCCGGCAGGGCGGCCACGGTGACCGAGCCGCTGGTATTGTTGGTGGCCAGGGCCATGCCGGATTCCGGCACGTAAGCGGCCTCGACCGAGCCGGCTGCCGTCAGCAGCTCGCTGCGTGCGCCGGTGGCCGGGTCGATCAGGATCAGGTTGGGGCGCGCCGCGGCGTTGTAGTCGCTGGCCAGCAGCAGGCCGCGTGGCCCGCGGGCGTAGTTGTACACGGCCGACGAGCCGCGCTCGGCCGTCAGCGTGGTGATCTCGCCGCTGCGCGGGTCAACCGTTTTCACGCTCTTGCCGCCGGTCAGCAGCCGTCCGTCCAGGGTGGCCAGCGGAATGGTCATGGCCCGCTCCGTGACCTGTACGTCGAAATCCGGTGCGTGCTCGCCGTCGGGCGTGTACTTCATGATCACGCCGGCCTCGTTCTCGTCGGAAAAATTGTTGTAATTGATGAAGAAGCTGCCCTGGTCGTCCATGACCACATAGCGGCCCCGGTATGTCTCGCCCTGAAAGGTGGTGTCGGCCTTGCGGCAGTTCACCCGCCTGCGGTCCAGGTCGATCAGGCTGAATGCATTGGCGGCCGTATGGGTGGCCACGGCGCGTTTGCCGGTGCCATCGACGGCCAGTGCATGGGCGGCAAAGGGCAGGGCGATCTGGCGTCTGAAGGCCATGGTCTCGGCATCCAGGGCTACCAGGGCGCCGGGTGTCGTGCCGCGCGGGTTCTCGACATCGCCGCCGAAGGTGGCGTAGAGCGTGTCGCCCGCCAGCCGCATCTGGTAGAAACCCCAGATCGGACCATGTTTTTTGTATGCATCCGGCCGGTTCAGGCCAAAGTCTCCGTTGTGGGCCTGCCATTCCGGGTCGAAATTCTCGACTTTTTCGCAGCCCTGGGTTGCCCTGAATGCCTGGCCGGCAAAGACGGGCGCCGCGGGGTACGCAGCAGAAAAGGTCGTGGCAAGAATGGCGCAGAGAAGGGCAGGCCGCATGGGTGCTGTTTCCGGGTATGGCTGTCGTGTTGAGAAAATACTATCATCCGTTTTCCCGCACGCCTGCCCTGGCGCGTGTCCTGGGCTCATTCGTCCCCGCTACAGCCCCGTACGGCGTACTTTTCCCGGGGGCACCGGTCGAGCCTGCGTGTCGTGCCACTTTCCCGTGAATAGCCCCGGAAACAGTGTGGATATCCGGTTCGTCCTGCCGGACGCCCACGGTATCCCTTGCGGTGTTCTCACTGGCCTGGTCTCATGAATTCTTCCGCCTCACGTCTGTCCGCGCCTGCCCTGCTGGCCGTGCTGTTCATGCTTATTGTCTGAACGAAGGTTTAAAC
>CAUVLK010000161.1:0-6353 GCA_963552635.1 uncultured Lautropia sp.
CCCAGGATGAAGAGCAGCCAGTTGCGAACCTGCTTCTCGGAGAACGGCACCACCGCCATCAGGAACATCACGCCCCAGAACTGGAAGTAGCGCTTGGCCCCGGCCGCCACCTCGGTGATGGGGCCATCGGACATCAGACCCGAGGCCACCGCCAGCACGATGAAGGCAAGGCTCGTGTAGATGAACGGCGGCATGGGCCGCTGGAAATGCTTGCTGCCCGCCACCGTGTAGAGCATGGCCGCCCCGGCCATGAAGATGCCCAGCAGCGAGAAGAGCCAGGAGATCTTGGCCATGCCGGGCGAGAAGTACCCGACCGGGCCGTTGATCAGGAACACGCCGATGAGGATCAGCCAGACGGCGATCGGCAGCGCGTTGAGCAGCAGCACGCCGGCGATGCCGCCCAACACCAGGGCGATGAGGATCAGGTTGCCGGTGGCGACCACCAGCCCGACCAGCGCCCCCACGCCCAGGAACAGCCCGCCGACGAGCAGCGGGGTCCAGGAGTGGTTGCCTGCCAGGCGCGGCAGGCGATTCAGGATGGAGGAGACAGCCATGCGAGGTGCTTAGTTGCCAAGACGCAGGTTGGGCGGCGTCACCGTCGGGCCCGTACCGCCGATGAGACGCTGGGCACGGGTGGACTGCGACGGCGGCAGCACGGCCAGGACCGGGATGCCGGAGGCCTGCAGCAGATCGTCGGCGCTGCGCAGCGGCTTCTGGGCAGCTTCCAGGGTGAAGGCAGCCATCAGGCCCAGGAACAGGCCCAGGAACAGACCCACCGCCACATTGAGGATGAGGTTGGGCCGGCTGGGCAGCAGCGGCACGACGGCCGGAGTGATGATGCTGATGTTGGACAGACCGGCACTCATGGCCACCTGGGTCTCGGTCAAGCGACGCTCGACCAGGTCATAGGCCTTCTGGGCGCTGGCCAGATCCTGCTGCAGGATGGCGATCTGGTCACGCTTGCTGCGCAGCGACAGCACCTTGGCCTTCTGGGCATCCACGGCAGCGGAGAGCTCGCGCTCGCGCTGCAGGTTGACCGAGTTGGCGGTGCGGATGCTGTTCTTGACGCGGCTGATCTCAGTGTTGAGGCGGGTGCGCAGCTCCTGCACCTCGGCCTGGGCCTGCAGGCGCATCGGGTGGTTGGCACCGTACTGCGACGACACCTGACCCAGCTTGGCCTCGGCCCGGCCCAGATCGGTGGTCAAGGCCTGGATCAGCTCGTTGGCCACCACTTCGGGGATGGCCATGTCACCGCCACGGCCCACCACGTTGCTGCGCGAACGGCTCTCGGACAGGGCCGACTGGACCTGCACCAGCTGCGAGGACAGTTCCTGCAGGCGCTGGTTCTCGACGTCGATCCGCTCGTCACTGGTGATGATGCCGCTTTCACGCTGATAGTTGGTCAGCTTGTTCTGGGCAGCCTCGACCTTGGCCTTGTACTCCTTGACCTGCGAGGCAAAGCGCTCGGCGTATTCCTGCGCCGGCTTGGTGCGCAGTTCAAGGGCTGCTGCCTTGTAGGCGTTGGCAAAGCCGTTGGCGATCTCGGCAGCACGCTCGGCACTGGACCACTCGGCACCGATGGCGATGGTGGTGCCGTCAGTGGACGAGGTGACCTTGATGGACTTCAGCAGCACATTGGCCAGCCAGTCATCGATGCTGCCCCGACCCTTGGTGGCCTTCTGCCAGTCGGCCTGGACGTCCTCGTCCTGGGCAAGCTTCAGGTCCTTGATGACCCGGTTGACCACCTGGCTGCTCTGGATCAGCTCGGTCTGGCTGGCCAGCATGTTGCGGATGGTCTCACGGGTGGGCGCTGCCATACCGGACACCTGGTCGACCGTGTTGGCATCGACGTAGACCGTGGTGGCGGCGCTGTAGCGCTTGCTCATCAGCAGGCTGCCGGTGATGGCCATGAGCGTGGTGATGGCCACGATCGACGCGACCAGCCAGAAACGCGATCGGAGAATTCCAAAAAGCAAGTCGAAACGCATAGGACTACCTGGAGTTGGCACGGAAGTGCCGATTGTGAATGGAGCGACGGTTCGAGGCGGTGAGAAACTGCACATCGTCCGCGGCGCGGGACCGCGGGTCGCATGGAGATTCGATGGTGCCGGCCACGGAAACACACGGTCGACCGACCGCGCAGCAGCTCCGCGCCGGCGCCGGACGGCTGGGCATCGACTTCCTCGACACCCGGTATTATCCCAGTATCCGGCTATGTATGGGGCCGAATGTCACGCACGCCGACAGGCCAAATGGCGCAAATACGCGCCAGATGTGACATGAAAGCCCGTGCGCTGCCCCTGGAACAATGCCAAGGCCGGGGCGGTATTATCGCAAGGATCGCCCCCAGTGATTATGAAATTTCCGGTCCCATGATGCGGGTTCGTAGCTGGCACGTAATGCGCATGTAAAAGCCATGCCGTTTGCCGACATACTGTGGCGCATCCATGCCGCAGGCTGCTGCCCTTGCGCCACACTGACGTGAGCAGGGCCTCCTGCCCCGGCAGATGCCGCGGCTGTGCACAAATGCCTCGCCCCACTGCCCTGCACGCGGCATGATGGACCGATCCGCCGATACGGGCGCCCGTCATGGGGTCCCGATCCGGCGCGAAGGCGTCCGGTGGCCGGGCAATTTCCCTGTCCGACCCACACTGGAGGCTGCGCGCCGCCGCAGAATCAGGGACAATGCCGACATGGATGCCCTGCCGTGCCGCGGGCACATTCCGCGGATTGGCGAGCCGCCGGGCCGTCATCGCCCCGCTGCCTGCCGGCCATGGCCGGCAACGCCTTCTGTTTCACCCGATTCCTCAGACACCATTTTGCCAACATGAACAACCCGATCGACCAAGCGCCGGCAGGCTCTTCCTCGAACTACTCCGGTGGCCGCCAGGCAACTGGCACCGCCCTGGTCCGGGATGACGGCACCCGACTGCCCGACTTCAATCAGGCCAACCGCAAGACCCTGATGATGGGTGGCATCCTGGTCGCCAACGGCAAGCTGCGCCAGGACCAGATCGACCTGGTGCTCAACGAGCAGCGTGTCACCAACCTGCGCTTCGGCGAGACCGCCATGCGCATGCGTCTGGTCTCGCACGCCGACGTGGAAGAGGCGCTGGCCATCCAGTTCGGCTATTCGTCGTCGCGGGCCTCGGCCCTGGCGCTGCCCGACAAGGTCACCAGTGCGGTCAACCCCTATTCGCCGTTCGCCGAGGCTCTGCGCGGCCTGCGCAGCCAGCTGATGACGCGCTGGTTCGACGGCTCGCCCGACCGCCGCACCCTGGCCATCACCAGCGTGGACCGCGGCGACGGCAAGAGCTTCGTCTGCGCCAACCTGGGCGTGGCCTTCTCGCAGATCGGCCAGCGCACCCTGATCGTCGACGGCGACCTGCGCCATCCCACCCAGCACCTGAACTTCGGCCTGCGCAACCAGATGGGCCTGTCGGGCATTCTCAGCGGCCGCGCCGGTCTGGAAGAGGTGATGGAGTTCCCCACCCTGCCCAATCTGGCCGTGCTGCCGTCCGGTCCGCAACCCCCGAACCCGCAGGAACTGCTGGGCCGCGACATCTTCATGGACCTGCTGCAGACGCTGGCGGGCCACTATGACGTGATCCTGATCGACACCCCGTCGGCCCAGGAGGCGTCGGACGCCATGGTGATCGGCCAGCGCGCCGGTGCTGCACTCATCGTCGGGCGTCGCAACAAGACGAAGGCCACCGAGATCGCACAACTGGCCTCGGTGATGGCCAGCTCGAACATCGCGCTGCTGGGCGCTTCGCTGAACGAGTACTGATCCCGAACCCCGACGGGATCCCCAGGGATCCTCTGATTCAGAGGATCCCTTGAAGGCGAGTGGCTGCCACGGCCGCTCGCCTGTCTGTTTTCTGCAGCAGTCAGTGGGCAATTGCCGGTATATTCGGTCAGAACCGGAACCGTCCGCCCGATCCGAATGCCGAACATTCCCACCCTCATGCCCGTGCTGGGCCTGCTGGCCACTGCGGTCGCCGCCTTCGTCATCATCCTGAAAGGGCTGGTGATCCCGGTGCTGCTGGCCCTGCTGGTGTACGCCTGGAGCTGCCTGCTGGCCGACCGCATCGTGCAGGCGCACAAGCCCTCGGCGCTGTCCCTGGGCTACTACCCCAAGCGCTGGCCGGCCGTCATCAGCGGAACCGTCGTCTCGGTGCTGGTCATCACTGCCTTCGTCTTCCTGACGTACTGGACCATCCATCTGGCCTCGTCCAACGACCTGCGCATCTTCCTGGTGCGCATCGAGGATTCGCTGGAGGTGCTGCGTCAGGCACTGCCCGAGGCGGCTGCCAAGGTGATCCCCGAGAACTGGGCAGACCTGAAGGCGCAGCTCTTCAACGTCGTGCGCAGCAAGGCGGCCGTGCTGGGCAGCGTGGGCGGCGTGGTGGTGCACACCATCGTGCAGTCGCTGTTCGCCATTCTGGTGGGCGCGCTGGCGGCGGTCTCCACGTGGCAGCCGCACCGGCTGCGATCGGACCGGCTGTTCATCGCCCGACTGCTGGTGGTGCTGGAACGGGTGGCCATCGCCCAGATGCGCATCGCGCTCTTCAACACCACAATGACGGCGCTCTACCTGTTCGTGGTGCTGCCGTTCTTCCAGGTCCAGCTGCCCTTCCGCGGACTGCTGTGCATGTTCACGCTGCTGACGGGCGTGCTGCCGGTGCTGGGCAACCTGATGGCCAACACGGTGCTGTCGCTGATCTCGTTCGCGGTCTCGCCCTGGGTGGCCGTCAGCTCGCTGGTCTTCCTGGTGCTGATCCACAAGCTGGAATACGTGATCAACGCCCGCACGGTGGGCTCGAAGATCTCGATGAACTCGTGGGAGATCCTGGCGGCGATGCTGACCGGCGAGTCGCTGTTCGGCGTGCCGGGCCTGGTGACGGCGCCCCTGCTCTACCCGTTCTTCAAGCGCGAGATTGCCCGGATCTGGACGCGCTTCAACAACGCGCCGGTGGCGCCGCACACAGCGCCCCAGCCCGAGCCGCTCCCTCACGAATGAGCGTGCAGGCTGCGCCAGGCGCAGCCTAGGCACATGCAGGACGGCCAGCGGCGCATCCGCCACGACACGGACGGTTGCCCGGACCCCCAATCATGGCTTTGCCCGCGATGATGGGGCGCGCCGCGTCGGCTGGACAGCGTGCGCTGGCGCAGCCTTCCCCTTGGACCTTACCGCCCCCTGCTGGCGTTGACCTGCGCTTCCTTCTCGAGCAGTTCTTCCCAGCGGGTCATCATGTCCAGCACCTTCTGTTCCTTGTCGGCCAGGGCGGTCTGGAAGTCCTTGATCTGCTCGGGCGGCTGCCGGAAGAAGTCGGGCTCGTTCATGCGGGCCTGATCGGCGGCGATCTCGGCCTCCAGCGTCTCGATCTCGCCGGGCAGGTTGGCCAGGTCGCGCACCTCGCGGTTGCTGAGGGTGAGGCGCCCGCCCCGTGGCTTGGCCGCCTCGGAGGAAGCGGAGGAAGCCCCTGCCGAAGCGGATGGGGTGCCGGCCGCATCCGCCGCCTGCGCGCCGGAAGCGCTTGCCGCGCGGTTGGCCGTGTCGCTACCCTCCGTGCCGACCTGCCCGGATGACGACGCGATGGCCGCCGCGCCGAAGCCTGACGGCGCCTGGTTCGGCTGGGTCTGACGCCAGGCCAGCCAGTCGGAATAGCCCCCCACCAGTTCCAGCCAGTGGCCATCCCCCTGGGCCACCAGCACCGACGTGACCACGTTGTCGAGGAAGCGCCGGTCGTGGCTGACCAGCAGCAGCGTGCCCGGGTAGGACTGCAGCATGCTCTCCAGCAGGTCGATGGATTCCAGATCCAGGTCGTTGGTGGGCTCGTCCAGCACCAGCAGGTTGGCCGGGCGGGCGAACAACCGCGCCAGCAGCAGGCGGTTGCGCTCACCGCCCGACAGGGTGCGCACCGGCGAGTTGGCGCGGTTGGACGGGAACAGGAAGTCCTGCAGATAGCTCATGATGTGGCGGCGCGCACCATTGATCTCGACGTATTCCGAGCCGGGGCTGACCGTGTTGGCCACGCTCTGCTCGGGGTCGAGCTGCTCACGCAGCTGATCGAAATAGGCGATCTGCAGGTTGGAGCCCAGCCGCACCGAGCCGGTGTCGGGCGGGTACTCGCCCAGAATGAGCTTGAGCAGCGTGGACTTGCCAATGCCGTTGGGCCCGATCAGGCCGATGCGGTCACCGCGCATGATGGTGAGGTCGAGGTCGCGCACCAGACACTTGCCACCCAGGCTGATGCTGGCCTGGCGGGTTTCGCAGACCAGCTTGCCGGACCGCTCGCCGGCGTCCACTTCCAGTCTGATCTGGCCGGTGCGCTCGCGGCGGGCTGCCC
>CAUVLK010000162.1:0-6330 GCA_963552635.1 uncultured Lautropia sp.
CCCTTCGGATCGGTCGATGTAAAGGGGAGGGCGGGGCCATCATGCAGCAGGGCGGGCGCTCATGCAGGTGCCGTGTCGTCGTGTACCGGCCCCTCGTGTACCGGCAGCGTGAACTTGAAGATGCATCCCCGGGGCTGATTGCTTTCCACCCACAGCCGGCCGGCATGGGACTCGATGATGCTGCGGCAGATGTTGAGTCCCATGCCCATGCCTTCAGGCTTGGTGGTGAAGAAGGCCTCGAAGACCTTTTCCTGCTGCTCCTCGGGGATGCCCGGTCCCTGGTCGGCCACCGCAAACAGCACGTTGTCGCGTGTACGGCTCACCTGCAGCGTCAGCGCGGCATCGTCCTGTCCGCGCATGGCGTCGATGGCGTTCTTCATCAGGTTCAGCAGCACCTGCTCGATCAGGATGCGATCGGCCGACAGGCGCGGCAGGTCCGGGGCCAGGTCGATGGTGATGGCCACGCCATAGCGCTTGGCGGCGATCTCGGCCAGCGCCAGCGACTCGGTCAGGATCTCGTCCACGGCGATTTCTCGCTGTTCGGCCGTGTTGCGACGCACGAAGTTGCGTACCCGCTGAATGACCGAGGCGGCACGCTGCGCCTGCCGGGCGATCTTGTCCAGCGTCTGGTCCACCATGGCCGGGTCGGCCGGTGCAGGGCTGCCGGGCTGCAGCCGCTTGGCCAGGCCCAGCGCGTAGTTGCTGATGGCGGCCAGCGGCTGGTTCAGCTCATGGGCGATGGAGGAGGCCATTTCCCCCATCGTCACCAGCCGTGCCGTCTGCTGCAGCTGTTCTTCCTGCTGTTTCTGGCGTTCACGGATGGGGCGCAGTGCCGTGATGTCGGTGGCCACCACCAGCTGTGCCGGCTGGCCATCCACCCAGCGGATCACCTGCACCCGCACCTCGAACCAGCGGTCGATGCGCGGGATATAGACCTCTTCACCCATCCAGGAGTCCGCCACCGGCCAGCCGTTGAGCAGCGCCAGGTGGCCGGCAATGTCGTCGCCGAACAGCGCGTGGTAGTGGTAATTGCAGAAAAGCAGGCGGGAAGGCGTGGGCGCCGGCGACTGTTCGTCCGTCGACGGGGCGGTGATGCTCAGGGGGACGATGGGCGGCGGGGGCGAGACCACCGAGACGGCGGCATCGAGCTGGTTGAGCACGGTCTCGAAGCGCTCGTGGGCATTGATCAGCTCGGCGCGGATCCGGTTCGGTTCGGTGATGTCGGTCACCGAGGCCATCCAGCCCGCCTGCTGGCCCTGGTCGTCGATCAGCGGCGAGACATAGAGCCGAACATCGATGATCCGGCCATCCTTGCGCCGTGCCCTCGTCTGCAGGCCCGACGGGGGGGCACCACCCGAGATCGTCAGGTTCAGGTGGGCCATGTTGAGGTCGTGTTCCTCGGGGATCCAGTAGGGGTAGGGCGGCAGCTGCCCCACCATCTCTTCGGCCGGATAGCCGAGGATCTGGCACAGTGCCCGGTTCACGTAGGTGATGCGGCCATCGTGGTCGATCACGCGCAGCCCCGTGCTGATGGAATCCTCGATGGCGCGGCGGAACGTGGCTTCGGTGGTCAGCGCCTGCTCCACCAGCTTTCGGCCGGTGATGTCGTGGGCCACCGCGTAATAGAGCGATTCGGGCGAGCGCGAGTCCACGCTGATGGACCAGCTCAGCCAGCGCCAGGCATTGCGAAAGCGTACCCGGCACTCCAGGGGGCCAATGCGTTCCTGGGGTGTGGTGAAGGCCTCGATCACGTCCAGCCGGTCCTCTGGATAGACATGGTCCCAGAAGCGCGTGTTGCTCAGGTCCTTGCCGAAATACTCCACGAAGGCCGGATTGCCGCGCACCAGCGTGCCGTCCGGGCGGATCACGCAGAACACGTCCTGCGACAGCTCGAACAGCCGGTCGCGTTCGCCCTCGGCCCGCAGTCGGTCATGGGCGCTGCGCCAGAGCAGGATCAGCGACAGGATCGACGTCAGGGCCAGTGTGAACAGCCCCAGCTGGGTCAGCCGTTCGGCCAGGGAAGGGGAGGGTTCTTCGTAGGCCACGGCCCGCAGCATCAGGCCGTCACCCGGCGGGTCCAGTGGCAGCTGGTGCGCTGCCCGCGTGTCGATGCGGTGTGCCGAGGCCGTGCTGGCCAGCAGCCGGCCGTGCGGCCCCACCAGGCTGAAGCGATAGCGGTCGCGCAGGTTCTCGGGCAGCATGTTTGCCAGCAGGGGTTCCAGCCCGATGCCGGCCACGGCCACCGCCACCAGACGCCGCCCCTGCACCACGGGCAGGTACAGCTCGGTCACCACTTCACCGCCTGGAATCAGTAGCGGCGCCGAATAGCGGGGCTGCCACGACTGCATGCTGGCCAGCCAGGCGCTGTGTCGGGGCGACGCACCGGGCGTGTCCTGGAAGGCGGGCAGCAGCAGGGTGTCGCCATCCTGGGTGGGTTCTCCGGCTTCCAGACCGTTGCCGATCATGGCGCCCCGGGCCACGGTGGCCTGAAGGACACGTCCCTCGGGCGTGACCAGGGCCACGTACCGGGTCTGGGGGTAGCTTGCCAGAAAGCCCGCAGGGTTCTGGGCGGCGCCGGCTCCTTCGTCGTCACCCGTCGGGGGCGTGGTGCGGCTGCCGGCTCCCTGGCGCAGGTCGGCCAGCCACAGCGGTGCCAGACGAACCAGGTGTGCCTGCAGCTCGCGCAACGACAGCTTCAGCGACTGCTGGGCCCAGTCGGTGTCGCGCAGAAGCGATGTCTGCCGCTCCTGTCGTTCGATATGGCCCACATACCAGAGAAAACCGGCCATCATCACGATGAACAGCACCAACCCCGCCATGTGCGCCAGTCCCAGAAAGCGCCAGGCCAGCCAGTCGGACGGAATGCGGATGTTCGACAGGGGGGCGCGCCGGGCTGCTGTCAGGCTGCCGGCCTCGGTGGGCGTGGCGTTCGCGTCGTCGTCGGGCGTCATGGGCAGGTCGTCATCAGGGTCATGCTGTGCTGCAGCAAGAAACGGCCGGTTGATGGCGTGCGGCCGCGCCATACCGCCATTTTCCACGGAATTGCGCGCTTGCGGCGAATTTTGCGATGCGGTGCGGGATATCGTTCCTTGAAATTCGGCTTGCTTTCCATTCCACCGTACTTAGAATCCGGGGATCCATGTTTCCGTTCCGGTGAGAGGCCAGCATGTCTGAAGCTGCAAAGAACACCCCCAACCCCGTCGAATCATCCGACACCGATCCGATCGAGACCCGGGAGTGGCTCGATGCTCTGGATGCGGTCATTCAGCGTGAGGGCCGCGAACGCGCCCACTACCTGATGGAGCAGCTGCTGGACACCGCTCGGCGGCAGTTCGGCGACATGCCATTCTCGGCCACCACGGCCTATGTGAACACCATCCCGCCCGCGCTGGAAGCCCGCTCGCCCGGCAACCACGAATACGAAGAGCGCATCCGCAGCTTCATCCGCTGGAACGCCATGGCCATGGTGGTGCGTGCCAACAAGCATGAAACCCCCGACGGTGGCAGCCTGGGCGGCCACATCGCCTCGTTCGCCTCGCTGGCCACCATGATCGGTGCCGGCATGAACCACTTCTGGCATGCACCGCATGAAGGCCACGGTGGCGACCTGATCTACTTCCAGGGCCATTCCTCGCCCGGCCTGTACGGCCGTGCCTTCATCGAGGGCCGCCTCACCGAGGACCAGCTGAACAACTTCCGCCAGGAAGTCGATGGCCACGGCCTGCCGTCGTATCCGCACCCGAAGCTGATGCCGGACTTCTGGCAGTTCCCCACCGTCTCCATGGGCCTGGGGCCGCTGATGGCCATCTACCAGGCACGCTTCCTGAAGTACCTGCATGCCCGGGGTCTGGCCAACACCGCGAACCGCAAGGTCTGGGTGTTCTGCGGCGACGGCGAGATGGACGAACCCGAATCGCTGGGCGCCATCGGTCTGGCGGCGCGCGAGAAGCTCGACAACCTCATCTTCGTCATCAACTGCAACCTGCAGCGTCTGGATGGCCCGGTGCGCGGCAACGGCAAGATCATCCAGGAACTGGAAGGCGACTTCCGTGGTACCGGCTGGAACGTCATCAAGCTCATCTGGGGCTCGTACTGGGACAAGCTGCTGGCCCGCGACACCGACGGCACGCTGCGTCGCGTCATGATGGAAACGGTGGACGGCGAATACCAGGCCTACCGTGCCAATGACGGCGCCTACGTGCGCAAGCACTTCTTCGGCAAGGATCCGAAGCTGCTGGAAATGGTCGCGCGCATGTCCGACGAGGACATCTGGCGCCTGAACCGCGGCGGCCACGACCCGTACAAGGTGTACGCCGCCTTCCATTCGGCCGTGCACAACAACCATGGTCGCCCCACCGTCATCCTGGCCAAGACCGTCAAGGGCTACGGCATGGGTCGCGTGGGCGAGGGCAAGAACCCCACCCACCAGCTCAAGAAGCTCGACGCCGACAGCGTGCGCGGCATGCGCGACCGCTTCAACATTCCCATCCCCGACGACAAGCTCGACGAGATCCCGTTCTATCGTCCGCCCGAGGACAGCCCGGAGATGCAGTACATGTTCGAGCGTCGCAAGGCGCTGGGCGGGTTCCTGCCGCATCGTCGTACCCATTCCGACGAGCAGCTGTCTGTGCCGCCGCTGTCGACCTTCCAGACGGTGCTTGACCCCACCGCCGAAGGGCGCGAGATCTCCACGACCCAGGCCTTCGTGCGCTTCCTCACGCTGCTGCTGCGTGACAAGACCCTGGGCCCGCGTGTCGTGCCCATCGTGCCTGACGAGGCCCGCACCTTCGGCATGGAGGGCATGTTCCGCCAGCTGGGCATCTACGCCCCCGAGGGTCAGAAGTATGTGCCGGTCGACAAGGACCAGGTGATGTACTACAAGGAAGACGCCAGCGGCCAGATCCTGCAGGAGGGCATCAACGAGGCCGGTGCGTTCTGCTCCTGGATTGCGGCGGCCACGTCGTACTCCACCAGCAACGTCATCATGCTGCCGTTCTTCGCCTACTATTCGATGTTTGGCTTCCAGCGCGTGGGCGACCTGGCCTGGGCGGCGGGCGACATGCAGGCACGGGGCTTCCTCATCGGCGGCACCGCCGGCCGCACCACCCTCAACGGCGAAGGCCTGCAGCACGAGGACGGCCACAGCCACATCATGTCGCTGACCATCCCGAACTGCGTCTCCTACGACCCGTCGTTCGCGCACGAGGTGGGCGTCATCCTGCATGAAGGCCTGGTGCGCATGGTCGAGCGCCAGGAGAACGTCTACTACTACGTCACGGTGATGAACGAGAACTACGCCCATCCGGGTCTTCGGCAGGGCGACGAGGAAGGCATCATCCGCGGCATGTACCTGCTGCACGAAGGCGCGCCGGCGGCCGACGGCACGAAGGCCGCCAAGGTCGATGCCAAGGCACCGCGTGTCCAGCTCATGGGCTCGGGCGTCATCCTGCGCGAGGTCATCGAGGCTGCCCGCCTGCTGAAGGAAGACTGGGACATCGAGTCCGACATCTGGAGCACCACCAGCTTCACCGAGCTGCGCCGCGACGGCATGGCCTGCGATCGCTGGAACCTGCTGCACCCGACCGAGAAGCCTCACGTGCCGTACGTGCGCGAGCAGCTCGACCGCCGTCCGGCCGGCCCGGTCATCGCGTCCACCGACTACATGAAGCTGTTCGCCGACCAGATCCGTCCGTACATCCCGGCGGACCGTCGCTTCAAGGTGCTGGGTACCGATGGCTTCGGTCGTTCCGACTTCCGCTACAAGCTGCGCGAGCACTTCGAGATCAATCGCCATTTCGTGGTTCTGGCGGCGCTCACCGCCCTGGCCGAGGACGGCGTCATCCCCCTCACGAAGGCCGCAGAGGCCATCCAGCGCTACGGCATCGATCCCGAGAAGATCGATCCGGTGCTGGCCTGACGAACGAATACCGACTGGAGGCAATACGCAGCCATGAGCGCGATTGATATTGTGGTTCCCGACATCGGTGACTTCTCGGATGTCGAGGTCATCGAAGTGATGGTCAAGGAAGGTGACGAGGTCGCTGCCGAGCAGAGCCTCATCACCGTGGAGTCCGACAAGGCGTCGATGGAGATCCCCTGCACGGAAGCAGGGCGCATCGTCTCGCTGACGGTCAAGCTGGGCGACAAGGTGTCCAAGGGCTCGGTCCTGGGCAAGCTGGAAGTCGGTGCTGCGGCTCCGGCTGCCAGCGCAGGAGCTTCGGCAGCACCCGCGACGGCACCGGTCGCCGCGCCGGCTCAGACGGCGGCACCCGCAGCGTCTGCGTCGCAGGCGGCGCCTGCCCAGGCGGCTGCGTCCGCTGCCGCGTCGAC
>CAUVLK010000163.1:0-6294 GCA_963552635.1 uncultured Lautropia sp.
AGTGTATTTGTTAGTTCAATGTTGCGGTATATTATGAATTATATGAATTCATGTCGAATTTTGTCCCGATATGACCATCTGGACGCATCGTGAACATATTAATCGGGTGAATTGCTGGCACGTTTCAGCGATCCCGCCGGGCCGGCGGATCCCACGGCGGATTGAGGCCCTGCTCGATGTTGAACAGGTCCAGCACCCGCCCCACCATGTGATCGATCATCGTGGCCAGGTCGGGCGGGCGCTGGTAGAAGGCCGGTACCGGTGGGCAGATGATGCCGCCCATCTCCGTCACCGCCGTCATGTTGCGCAGGTGGGCCAGGTTCAGCGGCGTCTCGCGCGTGAGCAGCACCAGCCGGCGACGTTCCTTCAGCACCACGTCGGCGGCGCGGCTGATCAGGTTGTCCGACAGCCCCATGGCGATGGCCGCCAGCGTGCGCATCGAACAGGGGGCCACGATCATTCCCTCGGTGGCGAAGGAGCCCGACGCGATGCTGGCGCCGATGTCCTTGACCGGATGGACATGGTCGGCCAGCGCCTCCACTTCGGCCCGGCTGCGGTCCAGCTCCGTCACCACGGTCTGCCAGCCGGCCGACGAGACCAGCAGGTGCGTCTCGATGTCGGGCTGCAGGCGCAGGTACTCCAGCAGGCGCACGCCCAGGATGGCGCCACTGGCACCGGTGATGGCGATGATGAGACGACGGGGCATGACAGAGCGGAAAGGTGGAGGAAGGGAGGAGTGTGCAGCGCCGGGCATCGGGATGCAAATCGGCATCATGCCCCCGGGTTGTGACACACTATTGGGACCCCGCATCGGCCGGGGCGACACTCGTCCGGAACCCGGTACATGAGGTGCCCGGTGCGATGCGCCCGGCGTCCCCTATGGCCCGGCGCCAGAAAGCTGCCTGCTTCCGGCCGGTGCCGGGCTGCATGGCATGACCCAGGAATGATGAAAAGATGAGTGTTCACAAGGTCTTTGTAGATGGACAGGAAGGAACGACCGGTCTGCAGATCGACGAGTATCTGCGCCGGCGCAGCGATGTCACGGTGCTGCGCATCGACCCGGCGCTGCGCAAGGATCCGGCCGAGCGGGCGCGGCTGCTGAACGCGGCGGATGTCGCCTTCCTGTGCCTGCCTGATGCAGCCGCGCGCGAATCGGTGGCGCTGGTCAACAATCCGGCCACCTGCGTCATCGATACCAGCACGGCTCACCGGGTGGACCCGGCCTGGACCTACGGCCTGCCTGAGCTGGATCCGGGCCAGCGCCAGCGCATCCGCGACAGCAAGCGCATCGCCAACCCCGGCTGCCATGCCACGGCCTTCATTCTGGCCGTGCGGCCGCTGATGGATGCCGGGCTGCTGCCAGCCGAGCATCCGTTGTCGGCCACCTCGCACACCGGCTATTCGGGGGGCGGCAAGAAGATGATTGCCCAGTACCGGGCCGCGCTGGCAGCCTTGGGGATGGGCGATGACGGGCGCGGTGCCTCGGCCACCGAAGGCGGCGTGACTGCCGAGGCCGATGTGTCGGTGGAAGAGGCCCGCAAGCTGCTGGCCCCGCGTCCTTATGCGCTGGGGCTCACCCACAAGCACCTGCCCGAGATGATGCGTTATGCCCGCCTGGCGCAGGCGCCTGTGTTCCTGCCCGTGGTGGCGCCGTACTACAAGGGGCTGGCGGTGTCCGTGCCGCTGGATCTGGCGCGGATTCGCGCGGCGGGCAAGGCGGACGTGAACCGGGCGGCCATTCATGCCGCGCTGGCAGCCCGCTATGCGGGTGAGCGCTTCGTGCAGGTGGCGGCGCTGGATGCCGCGCCTGAAGGCGGCTTCTTCGACGTGCAGGGGAGCAACGACACCAACCGCGCCGATCTCTTTGTCTTTGGCAATGACGACCAGTGCATGCTGGTGGCACGCATCGACAACCTGGGCAAGGGGGCCAGCGGGGCGGCCGTGCAGGCCATGAACATCCACCTGGGGCTGGACGAGACGACCGGGCTGGCCTGAACGGGAAGATACGGATGTCTGCCTGACAGACGTGTCGCCCTGGGGCTGGCAGGGCAGCCATGCCGCCCCGGGGGCGCGGTTGCCTCATGGTGGCCTGTCGCCCCAGTTGCCTTGGGCAGGCCCGACGACCGGAAAGGCGCAGGGATGCGCCGCAAGAGGGAAGGGGGAGGCCCGGCCGGTGCCGGGCACCCTTCAGGCTGCCTTGTTGGCTTCCGGGATCAGCTTCTGCAGCTCGCCGGACTCGGCCATCTCGGCCATGATGTCCACGCCGCCGATGAACTCGCCATTGATGTAGAGCTGCGGGATGGTGGGCCAGTTGGAATAGTCCTTGACGGCCTGGCGGACCTCGGCGTCTTCCAGCACGTTGATGGTGACCAGCTGCTTGATGCCGGCGTTCTTCAGCACCTGGATGGCCTTGCCGGAGAAGCCACATTGGGGAAACTGGGCCGTGCCCTTCATGAACAGGACGACGGGGTGCTCGGTAACGGTCTGGTGAATGAATTCCTTGGCGTCCATGGGGACCTCCACACGATAGAAAAGGGGGCTGCCAGAATACTGGTGGTCGAGTAAAGATAGCGGATGTTATCCTGCCTGCGGCCGCGAGGAAACAAGGCGGCCCGGGTTTCCAATCCGGCGCCTGTGTCTGCACGGGGGCCTGATCGGCTGGTCCGCGGCCGACTACTCATCACTCAGAACCGTGAACAAGAATACTTTCGTCATTGGCTTCATGCTGTTCGCCATCTTCTTTGGCGCCGGCAACCTCATCTTCCCGCCTGCACTGGGCCTGGAAAGCGGCCAGACATTCTGGCCTGCGTTGCTGGGCTTCGTTTCCACCGGCGTGGGCCTACCGCTGCTGGGCATCATCGTCAGCGCCTATTATCAGGACGGCTACCGCACCGCGCTCGACCGCATTCACCCGTGGTTCTCGCTGCTGTTCCTGGCGGTCGTCTACCTCACCATCGGGCCCTTCTTCGCTATTCCCCGGACGGGCGCCACCTCGTATGAAATGGCCGTGGTGCCCTTCCTGGGCGAACCGGGCAGCACCTCGCTGCTGATCTTCAGCCTGGTCTATTACGGCGTCACGCTGTGGCTCAGCCTCAACCCCTCCAAGATGGTCGAGCGTATCGGTGCCGTCCTCACGCCCGTGCTTCTGGTGTGCATCCTCGCGCTCATCGGCAAGGCGGCCTGGTGGCTGTGGGGCCGTCCGCCGACGCTGACGGATGTCCAGTCCACCGACGCTGCCGCCTATCTGAACGGCTTCGTCAACGGCTACCTCACCATGGACGTGCTGGCCTCGGTCGCGTTCTCGGTCATCGTCATCACCGCCATCCGGGCCCGCATGCTGGCCAAGGGCGGGCAGGGTGATGGCAGCGTGGCTGCCCTGCATGAAGCCGTCATCACCCCGGCCCAGCGGCGCCAGCTCATCGTGCAGACCACGCTGGCTGGTGTTGTGGCAGCTACAGCGCTGGCCTTCATCTATGTGGGCCTGGGCTGGTTCAGCAACCGCCTGCCCGTGGATCCCGCCATCCTTGCCGATCTGAAGGAGCGGGGTCAGGACGTGGGGACCTATCTGCTCACCACCGCCGCCTACAGTACCTTCGGCGAATTCGGCCGCGTGCTGTTCGGCCTCATCGTCACGCTGGCGTGCCTGACCACGTCGGTGGGCCTCGTGACCGCCGTGTCCGAGTTCTTCAACGACATCTTCCCGCGCATCAGCTATGTCACCTATGCCGTGATCTGCACGCTCATCGGCTTCCTGCTGGCCAACCAGGGCCTGAGCGCCGTCATCGACAAGTCCGTGCCGGTGCTGATGGTGCTGTACCCGGTCGTGATGACGCTGCTGCTCATCATGTTGATCGAATCCTTCGTCACCCCCCTGCCGCTGCTGGCCCAGCGCCTGGCCGTGGGGCTGGTCATGGTCGTGTCCATCCTGTCGGTGGCCGGAACCGACTTCTCGCAGCACCTGCCGCTGAAGGCCTATTCGCTGGAATGGCTGCCGTTTGCGGCCGTGGCCATCGTGCTGGGTGTGGTGGTGACGTGGATGCGGCGCGGGGCGGCGCGGGAGGAGGGCGGATCGTGAAAGACAGGGATCGCCTGAATGGACGTGCTTCCCTGCGGAGGAAGGCGTCCGGTGAGCGGGAGGCTGTCCTGTGCGGAATCGGGACCTCGCTTGCAGCGGCGTCTGCGGTCGTCCTGTCGCCGGAGGCATCTTGCCGTTTCCTGGATGCGTTGGGGCGGCCGTTCCGGCCCAATGCCAGGCTGAAGAAGGCAATGGAGGAGGCAGGGTGTCTGATAAGGAACTGACCATGCCTTTCTCTCTCGTCACGACTTTGCTCTTACGGGCATGTCGGACCGTACGGAGAAACGCTCATGAACTGGTTCATCGATCGCTTCGGCAGGCATCGACAGCTGGCCGAAACGCTGCTGCCGCATGCCTTTCCGCCAGGAAACGATGATGGATCCCACGATCTGGCGCATCTGGATCGGGTCTGGGGCAACGTGCAGGCCATCGTGGCGGCGGAAGGCGGAGATACGGAGATCCTGGCGGCAGCGGTCCTGCTGCATGATTGTGTGGCCGTGGAGAAGAATTCTCCGTTGCGCAACCAGGCCTCGCGCCTGGCGGCTGAAAAGGCCGTCTCCTTGCTGACGGAGCTGCGTTGGCCCAAAGACCGGCAGCAGGCCGTGGCACATGCCATCGAGGCGCACAGCTTCTCGGCGGGCATCGAACCCGGAACATTGGAAGCCCGCATCCTGCAGGACGCGGACCGGCTGGACGCACTGGGGTTCATGGGGGTGGTCCGCTGTTTCTACACGGCGGGCCGGATGGGCTCGTCACTGTATGATCCGGCGGATCCGGGTGGCGAGAATCGGCCGTTTGATGATCGACGGTACGCGCTGGACCACTTTCCCCGGAAGCTCCTTCTGCTGGCGCAAGGTTTCAGGACCAGGGCAGGCCAGAAGTTGGCGATGCAGCGTCATGACCGGTTGAAGGCTTTCCATGACGGAATGCTGGCGGAGGTGGGATGGACAGGCAGGTCCTGATCGGTCTCATCGCGGACCGATTCAGCGCCCGACCCGGGCACCTTGGGCCCGGGCGGTGAACCAGCGGGATGCACCGGTCCGTACCCGCAAGGTCATCCGCCTTGCGGACTGACCGAAGCTGTCGTCGTCGATGTGAGAGGGACGGGCAAGGGCCTGTCATGCCACGGCCATACGGCTCAGACGTTGAACACCCACTCCTTGAACTTGCGCACCATGGCCAGGTCGGTGTGGTTGATGATCTGGCTCTTGCCCACGTCCAGCGTGGCAATCTGCGTCTTGTCGTCATCGTCCAGCTGGAAGTCGAAGACGTCCAGGTTCTGGGCCATGCGCTCGGGTTTCGTGGACTTGGCCAGCACCACGATGCCGCGCTCGATGAGCCAGCGGGTGACGACCTGCGCCACGGATTTGCCGTATTTCTTGCCGATGGCGGTGAGCACGGGGTTCTCGAAGATGCCGAACTTGCCTTCGGCAAACGGCCCCCAGGCTTCGGGCACGATGCCTTCCGCGAGCAGCCCCTGCACCTGCTCGGTCTGCTGGTGGAAGGGGTTGATCTCGATCTGGTCCACCGCGGGCATGACCGTGTTGAACAGGCCCACGTCCAGCACGCGGTCGGCGGTGAAGTTGCTCAGGCCGATGGCGCGGATCTTGCCGGCGGCCTGATATTCCTCCAGCGCGCGCCATGCGCCGTAGACATCATTGAAGGGCTGGTGCAGCAGCATCAGGTCGATGTAGCCGCAGTCCAGCCGTGCCAGCGAGCGATTAAGCGAGGCCTTGGTGGCTTCGTAGCCGTAGTTCTCGACCCAGACCTTGCTGGTGATAAAGAGCTGTTCACGCGGAACGCCGCAGTCCTTGACGCCTTTTCCGACCTCGGCTTCGTTCCGGTAGGCCTGGGCCGTGTCGATGTGGCGATAACCGGCCTTCACCGCATCGACGACAGCTTGCGCGGTCTGTTCCGCGGGAATCTGGAAGACACCGAAGCCGAGGACGGGGATTTCAACGCCGTTGTTGAGTTTGAATGTCTGCATGGTGATTCTCCTGTTGGTGCTTGATCGCGGTACCTGAAAAATTTTAGCCATGCGCCTTTGCGGCATTTGGCCTGATTCCCGCATGCCTCCATGAAGGTGATTCATGAATTGCCGGGCAGGAGGGGGGCATGCCCTGTGGAGGGAAACGGTGCCGGAACTGACGGTGGCCAGATACGGCGCATGTCATGGAACATGGCCCGTATTTCTCATGACCCCTGCGCTGTGTTCGGGG
>CAUVLK010000164.1:0-6276 GCA_963552635.1 uncultured Lautropia sp.
GGTGATGCGGGTGGTGGTGCGCGCCTTGGTGACCTGCAGGTGGTCACGCAATTGGGCGTTCATGTCCTTCAGGGTGGCGGCGTCCACGTTGTCGGCGTGAACCACGGCACGATTGCGGATGACGCTGCCCTCGGCGATCTCGGCACCTTTCTGGCGAAGCTGCGTGCTGGGGGTCTGGACGGTGATGCTCTCCGCCCAGGTCTTGCGCAGCTGTATCCCGTAGATGTGCAGGTAGGCGCTCTTGCCGCCGGGCAGGCTGTCCAGACTTCCCCGGACATAGGTGAGGCCACCGGCAGCCTCGGCCTGCGCAACGGTGTCATGCCAGGTGATGCCGGGGCCGTCGCAGGTGTCCTGTGCGTACTCGGAGCTGCCCAGACCCGAGTTGTCGCGGAGCAGCGGGCCGATGGCGCTGTCAGTGCTGGCAAAGGAGGGGCCGGCGGCGCGAACGCCGTACTGGACGCGGGGATTGAGGCCCTGAGTATCGAGTTCAGCCCTGAAGTTCTGACCAGGATCGAAGGCGGTGCGGTCGATGATGTCGCACAGCGTCAGATTCCTGTAGGCCACGCTGCCCTGGTTGTTGAAGCCCACCCGGCTCTTCACGTGCTGGCCATGAGCCGCGTAGTCAATAATGGAATCTCCCGAATAGCCAGGGTCAGCTGCGGTCCCGGTGGGCAGGGGAAGGGTCAGATCAGGGCTGTAGACCTTGCTGGTATAGCCCTGCATCCGGTTGGTGATCTGGTACGTGAACGAATCATTGCTGGTACGACCATTGGTGGCCGCCTGTCCGCTGATGGAAGTGGCCTTGAATTCGCGCAGGGACAGCTGGTGCTGTACCGGGACTGCTGGCGGATACTCGGCCAGGTCGGTCCAGAACACAACGGCCTTGTTGGCCACCCAGTATTCGTCGGGTGGAATGGATTCGCCGCTGCGTTTCACCGTCGGGGTTCGGGTCAGCGTGGTGTCCACGCCAGTCAGGCGGATGCGGACGGTCTGGTTGTCCGGAAGGCCATTGGCAGTGGGTACGGCGGCGCAATCGCCGCCGTTGGCGACGATCCAGTTGCTGGTGTTGCGTGCGCCCGTGTCGCCCACACGCTGGTGGACGTTGATGGCTTCACCGGCCAGAAGGCTGGGGCGGCCGTCCCAGACGCTGCCGCAGCCGTCGGCGAAGCTGCCGGTCGGCACATTGTTTGGGCTCGTATTGTCTTTCGTGCGCCAGTTGTCCAGTCGCACCGACTGGGGATAGCCGCTGACATCCAGGGCGATCTCGATGGGCTTGGTGGGATCAAGCTGCTCGACGCCTTTTCTGCCGTTGCCGTTGGGGTTGCGGGCCAGGAGACCCACGAGCATGCGGTGGTAGAAACCGTCTTTGCCGTTCGGGCCCCCTTCACCCTGAAAACCGTAGGCCTTGGGATTGCCGTTGTAGCTGGTGTCGATCACCACATCGTAGGTGGGCGCTGCACTGATGGTCAGCGCGGGAGGCAGACTGGCAGCAGACAGTCCGGCCTGTCCGACGGCACTCACTTTCAGGGTGGGGGCGGGCAGCTGGGTGCCGTTCCTGTTCGACCCCAGAACCATGGCGGTGAAGTTGCCGGAATTGGTGCCGGCCCCGGTGTAGTCGGGGACGGCACAGATCATTTTCTGGCGATCGGCTGAAACGCTGGACTTGCCCTGCAGGCAGGTTGCAGGGGCGCTGGCAGGCCATTCGGCCATGGGTTTCCCATCGGCGCCACGGGGCAGGGTCATTTCAACCAGCACATCCTTCGTGCCGCCGGCATAGGAGATGGCAACCTGGTAGTTGATCTCGTCATGGGTGCGCACGATGCCATTCTTCGGGCCACTGTCCAGGCCCGGACCGTCGGTGGGGTCCCAGCCCGGTGTGCCATCGGCGGTGAGCGTATATCCGACGTTCGTGATGGCGGCGTGACCCGGTAACGACCATATCGCCAGGACGGCCAGCAGGGCGGTGGCCAATGGCGACTTTCTGTGGGACGACGGATGGGCCGGAGTCTGCAGGTCGGGAAGGGCGCTCGGGGTGAGTGGCGTCATGGGATTCACCGAGAGAAAGCGGACATGGGCAGGCGCTCACGCTGAGGCGCGAGGGTCCTGCCCATGCCGGGAACAGAGAGAAAGCCTGGGCGGCAGTCGTGGCTGCGTCGGGTCAGCGGTCCAGCGTGTGGTTGACGCTCGGGTCGCTGCCGCGGAAGAGGCGTTCGTCAAACTTGAAGCGCAGGCGCAGATAGGCGCCGCGGCTGGTGTATTCCGATCCGGCCAGGTCGTAATCGCGGAAGCCGGCCCAGTTGTAGCCGCCCGACAGCCAAAGGTTGGAGGTGAGCAGGTAGCCCAGTTCGGCACCGAAGGCATTCTGGCTGTTGAGGTGCGGGCTCCACATCCGGTAGGCGAGGGCACTGACATCCCAGCGTTCGGTCAGGCTGTAGGTGGCGCGTCCACCCGCCAGCCAGGCGCGGAAGCGGCTGTCGCCACTGGAGAAGTGGTCGGTCTGGCGCTTGCCGGCCAGGCGACCGGTCAGCCACCAGTTGCGGTCCGGATGCCAGTCGGAGACCAGGCTGGCAATGTGCTTGAGGTAGCCATCGGACAGCGGCTGGGCGCTGGCGTCGGCCACGGCCTGCAGCACCGGGTCACGTCGTCGCCAGTATTCGTAGCGGAACAGGGTGTTGACCCGGTTGGTGTCGGTGTCCCGGTAGGCGAAGCCCAGCTGGAAGCGGTTCTCGTAGCGCTTGGCCGCACTGCTGTCGAAATCGTTCAGCAGATAGTAGTTGCGCACCAGGGCCGTCCAGTCACGGTTGAGCTTGCGCGACAGGCTGATGGTGGACAGCCAGCTGTCGTAGCCGGACAGGTAGGGATCTGCCTGCGTCGTGGCGGTGGTGCCTGCGGCACGCTGGCCACCGGTGTGCCGCCATTCCAGACGGTTGGCGATCTGCCAGCGTTCGTTGGGTTGCCACTGGATGCCGGTGGTGATGGCGGTGGCGCTGCGGTCGGTGCCGTCGAGAACCTTCAGGTGCTCGGCGCCGGTCTGCAGCGACAGGCGGGGCGAAAGACGCCAGATGTTGCGGATACCGTTGGCCCACTGTGCCTGGCGGGCGCTGATGGCGTCATACATGCGGTATTCGCTGTAGAGGGTGCCATCCTCCATGTACTCGGTGTCCAGACCGAACACGAAGGCATCGCTACGGTAGGGGCTGGCGACCTGGGCGCCGGTCTGCGGGTCGGTGACGGTGGCACTGGTGGCCACGCTGGACAGGCCGGTGTTCCATTCGTAGCGGCCGAACAGGCGCGTCTTTTCCTGCAGACGGTAGCTGGTGCCCAGGGCTGCGCGCTTGTGTTCGTGGTGATTCAGGTCCTGCTCCACTTCGGCGCCGATGCGCCAGCGGTCGGTGGCCAGGACCGACAGGCCCAGCTGGGCCGCGGTGTATTCCACCGGCACGCCAGCCAGTCCGGTACCCACGCTGCTGCCATGGCCGGTGCTCCAGCTGGCGCCGGTGTTGTAGAGCGTCTCGCCGCGGATGGGGTCCAGCGCGGTGTTGCTGCTGCCGTACATGCCGCCGCCGAAGCCCTGGTCGACGATGCCGATGCCGTAGGGGGCCGTGAGGTTGCTGGCTGTGACCAAACCATTCTGGCTGGTGTTGCCGGCCTGTTCATCGACACGGTTGGCACCGACTTCCACGCGTACCCGGGGCGACAGGTCCAGTTGCACACCGGCCTGGATCTGGGTCCGTTCGGCCTCGGTCTGGCGGTCGGTGACGAAGTGGCCTCGGGTGTAGACGGCCACGCCGACCTGGTGGCTGGATGCGTCCTTGGCGGTCGTGGAGGTGGCGTCGGCGGGGGCTTCATCGGTGCTTGCTGCCGCGCCGCCTGTTGTGTCCTGCGTCCGGGGTTGGGCCACAGCGTCGCGCAGCACGCGGCGGGCCTCGACGCCGGCCTGGCGCTGGCCACCGGCAAAGGAGGAGGCCGGGTTGTTGAAGCCGATGTCGCTCTGGCCGTACCAGGCCCCGATGGCGCCCTTGTCGCCTTCGTATCCGGCTTCGGCGCGCCAGGCGTTTCCGGCCACTTCAGCGGATGTCTGGTTGGGCGTCAGGTTGTAGCGTCGGCCGCTGACCGAATCGGCGCTGGAGCGGGTGCGGGCAATCTCGGCGCGGACCCAGCCGTTCTTGCCCAGGGTGGCGCCCACGTTGGCGCTGCCCATCTCGAAGGGGGCCAGCGGGTTGCGGTCCTTCACCCAGGCAGCGCCGATGTCGGTGCCCTCGGTGGGCTGGAACTGGCCATTGGCACCATAGACCCAGTACTTGCGGCCACCCTGGTCCACCTCGTAGGTGATGCGCAGCGAGACCGGGTTCAGGTTCTCGTCCAGCGACGGCACAGGCCGGTTGAGCAGGATGCGGCCGCTGAACGGCTCGAAGGTGTAGTCGATGAAGCGGGTGAGGGGCTTCGTCTCCAGGATGCGTGCCGGGGCGTGGCGGTCGCGCACCACCATCACCACCTGCTCGGTGCCCAGCACGGCGTTGGCGGCGTTGGTGACGGTGTAGGGGCCTGAGATGCCGCGGCCGGGGAATTCCTCGACGACCTGACGCAGGCTGTCGTGGGCAGCAAAGCTGTCGAAGAAGCCTTTCCTGCCTTCGATGTGGCCACGAACGCCGGTCATGGCACGTTCGTACTGGCCCAGGTCACGGCTCTGGAGGCGGGCGACCTTGCCCTGGCCGGCGCGCTCGGAGAAACCGCTGCCGGTGGTGATGTCACCATACAGCAGGTAGTTGCGGTCCTTGTCCAGGCGCACGTACAGGCGGCTGTTGCTCTGCGCGTCGAAGCCCACCAGAGAGCTGTCACCGTAGACGGGGTACCAGCGCTCGGGGTCCAGGTCGCGGAACAGGCGGTTGTTGTCGGGATGTTCGCTGTCGTAGGCCATGGTCAGCAGCATGTCGCCGCGAACCTTGCCCTTCAGGAAGAAGGCGCTCTGGGCGCCGGCCGTGCGTTTGCCGTTGCCGCTGCTGCGCGTCCAGTTCTGGATCTGGTCCTCGAAGCCGTCGCTGGGGCGTGCCTCGTCCAGACGGAGCGAACGGTCACGGCGCAGCGAGATGACGCCCTCGACGAAGCCGGCGGCGATCATGTCACGCAGCTCGGGCACGAAGTCGATCTGGCCTTCCACACGTACGGGGCCGGCCGACACGCGCAGTTCCACGGTCTGCGGGGTGTGGGGCGCCAGGAGCAGCACCTCGGCGTGGCCATTGGTCAGTGCCACGCGCATGCCGGGTTCCAGCGGATTCAGGTCGGCCGGGAAGAGACCCTTCTCATCGCTTCGGGCACCGGGCAGCTGAAGGCGTCCGGCCGAGACTTCGACGTTGACGAAGCTCTCGCCCATGACGCCCTGGTTGTCGGCGTCAAAGGCGCGGATGCGCAGCTTCACGGGGCTCTGGCCATCGGCGGGCACGTTGTTGCGGTCCACCTCGACCGTGATGCGGGCAATGCCGTCCTTCAGCGGTTCGATGGGGGTGATGTCCTGCATGATTCCGGCCGGTGCCGTGGGCAGGATGGCGCGCTGCAGGTCGGTACGACCGGATTCCAGCGTGGTGGCGTCCAGTGTGTCGGCCCAGCCGCTGGGCGCGCCAATTGCATAGGCGCCAAGCAGCGGCGCTGTCCAGCGCAGGGCATGCCGCTTTGCACGGGCTGTTTGCTTACGGGAACGCTTGACCTGTTTCTGATTGCCGCTCATCTGAGCCCTCTGTGTGCAGGGTGCAGGCCACGCCTGCCGTGTACCCGTCCTCCTGTGTGCAGAAAGCGCATCCATGGCGCTTTTCGGATCTGCAGGAGCACGGGCGGTTGTCCGAACGTGAACCGCCTGCGAGAGCCCTTGAAACCGCGTCGCTCATGTCGGGTAGTGCGGCTTGCAATTACCCTTCATGCCGATGTCACGATCGCGTGACGGTGACAAATGCGTTTCCGGTCCTCGGCCAGCGGATTTTCATTGTGTCGGTTTTCTCTTGAGGGGCCGAATTTTCGGCAGCCGTTTTCAGCGTGAAAGGAACGCTTTTTCGGAGGCAATCGATCGATGGAAAACGAGGGGTGACGGAAGGAGGCAGGTGTTCTGCAGGGGATCTGTCTTTCAGACTGTTTTGTTGTTTTGTGGCGGCATGTGTCATGCGGTGTCATGCCTGGGGTGAACGGCTTGTTTTCAGGGGCGAATGGCGCCTGTTTTTATCGATGGGGCTTTTTGGCCTTGTGTTTCTGCCTTTATGAGCTTTTTCCGGTTTTCTGGATTTCTATGTT
>CAUVLK010000165.1:0-6243 GCA_963552635.1 uncultured Lautropia sp.
CAGGTCCTCGATCTTCTGGCCCAGGGCCGCCATGGAGGCCTTGTCGGTGGGGTCGTAGAGACGCAGCCAGCCGTGGTAGGGATCTTCGCCCGGTTGCAGCAACGCAGCCTGTGCAGCGGCGGCCGGCACGTTCAGCAGGCGCTCGGCGTTGCTGATACGTGCCTGCAGGCCCTGAACGCCTTCGTTCCTGAGGATGCTGACGGCCTGGCTGGCGGTCTTTCCGACGCCCCCGCGCATGGCAATGGAGCGGCGCACCAAGGCGACTTTCTGGCGGGTTCGGTTGATGGGGGTACCCACCCAGCGGATGGGGGCGGTCATGCGCCAGCACAGCGACTGCTGCAGGGCGGTGGCGAGGTGATGCAGCTCGGCAGCATGCTGGTCCGAGGCCTGTCGGGCGGCACGTGCTTCTTCCAGCGCCTGGTTGGCTTCGGCCAGACGTTCCTTCAGCCTGGCCTCTTCCACCCGCTGGAGGCCATCCAGCTTCTGCTGCAGTTCAGCCTGCGTGCGCTGCAGCTGGCTGCATTGTTCGTCGCGCTCGGCCAGCCGGGCGGTAAGCGCCTCGATCTGGGCCTGCATCCCGGCCCGGACCTGAGCCCCCTGCAACATGTCGGCCACACCGGCCAACTGGTTCCGGGCTTCGGGCGTGGCGCAGGCCTGCAGCGCCTGCTGGAAGGCCTTCGGCACGTTCCTGCCCACCGCAAACACGCCCAGGCCCTGGGCATGCGCAAAGGCCAGATGCGGATATTGGGGTTGCAGCTGCTGCCACAGAGTGGCGGCGCCGCTGTCAGCCTGCTCGATGCCGACCAGCAGCACCACGGCGTGATCGGAGAGCCGGTCACGCCAGCTTTCGTATTCGTTGCGTACGGTCTCGGGCGAGTAGCGACCATCGATCAGCAGCAAGTCGATGCTGCCGGGCGCAAAGCGCGGCAGGGCCTGGGCATCACCCATGCGCAGCAGACCGGAGAAGGCACCGAAATGCTGGCGGTTGTAGTCGGATGCACTGGGTTCCTGCTGCACGCTGTGGCGCTGTGCCAGTTCTTCGGCCTGCCAGGTGCCCACGGCCCAGCAACGGGTGGGCAGGCTGTTCTCGGCCACGGTCTGGCATGCAGCAAAGTAGAGGTTGCCCGACTGGGTGCCCAGCTGGACGAAGGTGGCTGGCTGGAGTTCTTTCACCAGCCAGGCCACGAACGGGATGTGGCCCTGCAGGTCGAAGGGAGGAACCAGCCGGTTGGGCCGGAAGGCAAGCACTTGGGCAAGGAGGGAATCCATGTCTTTCATCGAGCAGGGCTTGTTCTTGTTGGGGATGACGCCCCAGGGCGTGGTCCGGATGCGGCAGAAATCAGATGCGGCAACGGCGGCGCAGGTTGCGCAGCCATTCGGACCAGCGCCAGCTGCGTGAATGCAGCAGCGTCTGGACCTGGGCTTCCAGTTCCTCGATCTTCTGCCGGCTGGCATCGATACGCTTCAGGCCATCAGTCAGTTCCTGGCTGCACTCCGCCAGCTGCTGACGCAGCACCTGGGCATTCTCTTCGGCCGCCTGGGCCCGCTGCCGCTGTTCGTGCAGTTCGGTTCCCTGGGCAGCCAGGCTGTCCAGCACCATGGGCACCGGCCGGCGGGTGCCAGTATAGAGGCCATGGCTGACGGCGCGCACCGAAACAGCCTTCAGGAAGGTCTCTTCCAGTGCCAGCCATTGCTGGACGTCTTCGGGCGTCGCATAGTAGCCACAGCGATCAGCCAGGGCGATGACGACCCTGGGGATGGAGCCCAGGGTGTCTCGCGGGACCAGGCCAACCTGCAGACTGTGCATGACGCCGCGCGTGAGCACCCAGCCAGCCGGGACCGGGCAGGACACCACCCACTCCTGGTCGATGATCTGCTGGCGCCCCGTGCTTTCGTTGACCAGGATGTTGAAAGGCACCATGTCCATCAGGTTGCCGGGCAGCACCAGCTGGCGCAGCGGGCGACCACGCTCGCCAATGCCGGCCGCGCCGGGGGCATATCCTGCGGCACCTGCATCCGTAACGGAGGCCGTGGACTCCCCTTCGGCACCTGCGGTATCAGCCTCCTGCTCCGATGCTGCGGCCAACAAGGGCGAGGAACCGACTTCAGCAGAAGACAGCAGGGTCTCGCACCAGGGACGCAATGCCTCGACCATGGCCGGCACGTTGCCTTCGCGCACATGGGCGACCAAGGCGCGCCAAGCCAGCTGGCGGCCCGGGAAGTAGTCGGAATCGGCCGTTTCCAGCGTGATGGTGTGCCCGTCAGCCAACGGTAGGGACACGGGTTCATCGGGCAGGATGCGGCGCTTGGTGACGCGGATCCCGCCCTGAGCCCGCGGAATGAAGCGAGTCTCGGTGGCCATGCCCCGATGGCGGTGAACGGCCGCAAAGGTCCAGGCCAAGGCAGCGGGCTGCCAGGAGGCGGCCGCAGACGACTTGCCTGCAGAGGCGGCGCGAGCATTCCGGCCCTTGCCCTTCCCGGTGGCCTTCTCGACCGGCAAGGGACGCTGAGCCACCACCAGGAAGGAGTTGCTGAAGTCACCCAGCAGGCCGTTCTCTTCCAGCACGCGGTTGACCAGGGCCTCGTCGAAGACCCGATAGCGGTTGTCGTTGTAGTCTTCGCTGTCGTTGCGCAGCAGCAGATCGAAGGCGTTGAAGTCGGGGTGCTTCAGCGCTGCATCGGTCAGCACGATGCTGGGGATCTTGTAGTCAGGGTACGGATACAGCCACTGCTGCTGTTCCAGGCCGGTACGGGCCAGCACCTGCGAAAGCGCCTGACGCCCGAAGGTGCGCGGTCCGCCCGTCTTCTGGTAGAGGTCCTGGATGCCGGAGAACGGCTTGCCCAGGTGGTCTTCGCCGCAGCCGTTGAAATACTTCAGGCCCAGCTGGTTCTCGATGGCCACCACCAGCCGGCCACCCGGCTTGAGGTGACGCACCGCAGCCGCCAGGTAGGACTGGTAAGGGTCCGGTGCCCCGGAATAGGCGGCGGCATATTCCAGCACGCCGATCAGCGTCACCCAGTCGTACTGACCTTCCACGTCCACGGCCTGAAGGTCATCGGCAATGACGGTGACATTGGGCAGGTCGGCACATCGTGCGGCCGCCACGCGGGCGCGGGCCAGGCTGCCTTCCACGGCCGTGACCTGCGCGCCGGTCTCACCCAGGTAACGGGTGATGGCGCCGGTGCCGCAGCCCAGCTCCAGCACGCGGTCCTGAGGGCCGATGTCCAGCGGGCGCACCAGACAGTGCCTCGCCCGGCTGAAGTGGTAGCGGGTGGACCAGTCGACGATGTTCTCGAGATAGCCGGGCGCAAAGGTGCTGCGGTCGTCCAGACCTTCCACGATGTCGAGCAGCCGCTGTTCGGCCTCGGCGCCTTCCGAATAGCCGAACGCCTCGGCACCCGGACGGAAGTACAGGTTGTAATCTGCGTCTTTCTGGTAGCTCATGGGTCTGCCTGAATGTCCACACGCATGTCGAAATCTGCCAGGCCGTAGCAACGGGACTGCCGGCTGACATGCATCAGGATGCTGTCATAGCGCCGGTCCAGCGGCTCGACCTCGCCACCGCCGATCTCCTGGGCCACGCCCAGCGACACCAGGAAGTCGCCAGCGCCGATGCGCAGGTCCAGAGAAAAGACCACACGCACGGTCTGCCCTGCCCTGGCCGGCTGCATGACCGGGCCGTCGGGGAAGTCGCGCGAGTTGCTGCCATAGACGGTCACGCCGTCAGGCGTCTTGATGGTGAGGCCATAGATGGGAGCCGGCACGTCCACACGGAAACGCACCCAGGCCACCACCATCACCTGTTCGCCGGTATTGAGGCGCACGGTGTGGTCCACGCCGTTGGTGGTGACCATGAAGTCGGCAATCTCGACTTCACGGCTGCCCCAGCGGTATTCATCACTGTTGTAGCCGGGGCGCTCCTCGAAGCGGCCGGGCGGATGGCCCACGGGCAGCAGCGACAGCGGAGATGCGTTGCGGTCACGGGCTGCCGCATGAGCGGCAGACGCACCATCGTGCCCGGCCGACGCCACCGTGCCCTCTTCCCGCTCGACGGTGCCCTGCGCATCGCCCCGAGCCTTGTCCGTCTCCTGAGCGTCGCCGGCGGCAGCCTTGCCGTCCCTGGCGTCATCCCCTTTCCCGGCGGCCTTCTTCGAGTCCTCGACCTTGCGCTGCACACCGAATAGCAGATCCAGGTAGGTATTGGCCACGTCCTTGGGCGGACCTTCCTGGTGCACCACGCCACCTTCCAGCAGGATGGCACGGTCACAGTGACGGGTGATCTGCTCGGTGGAATGGGTGACAAGCAGGATGGTGGTGCCGCGCGAGACCAGCTCCTCGAAACGGCGGAAGCACTTGGCCTGGAACTTGGCGTCCCCCACGGCCAGAGCCTCGTCGACGATCAGCACGTCAGGCTCGACGCAGGCCGAGACGGCAAAGGCCAGTCGCACGTACATGCCGGACGAGTACGACTTGACGGGCCGGTCGATGAACTCGCCAATGTCGGCAAAAGCTTCGATGTCGGCAAAGCGCCGGGAGATTTCCTCTCGGCTGATGCCCAGAATGGCACCATTGAGATAGACGTTCTCGCGTCCGGAGAACTCGGGGTTGAAGCCCGCGCCCAGCTCCAGCAGTGCAGCCACGCGACCTCGGATGTCGACCTGACCGGCAGTGGGCGTGAGCGTGCCGCACAGGATCTGCAGCAGCGTGCTCTTGCCGGCGCCGTTGCGGCCGACGATACCGACGGTCTCGCCCCGGCGCACGGTGAAGTCCAGCCCCTTCAGCGCCCAGAACTCGCGGAAGTACTGCGGCGGAGTGCGCCCCACCAGACGGGCCAGACGGCCCATCAGCAGCTGCTTGAGCAGGTGGCCCGGGCTGTCGTAGAGCTGGAAGCACTTGGACAGGCCCGAGACGCGGATGGCCACGTCGCTGTCCAGCGTGGGCTCGACAGGCGCGGGGGTGGCCTGGCCGGCAAAGACCGGGTCAGCCACATCAGCGGGATTGCCAGCGGCAGGCGTGCCCTCACGGGCTGGGGTACGGGTATCAGAGGACATCGGCGAACCCCTTGCGGATGCTCTGGAACCAGACAAAGCCCAGCCAGGCAAAGAGAGCCATGCCGGCGGTGAACATGCCCCACTCGGTCCAGTCAGGCTGGTTGCCCCAGATGAGCACGTCACGCGACTGCACCATGGGCAGCGTGAGCGGGTTGAGCTTGACCCACGGGCGCATGGTCTCAGGGATGGCCTCGATGGAGAAGAAGGCCGGCGAGACGAACAGCATGATGGTGAGCACCACGCCGATGGCCTGGGCAATGTCGCGCACGTAAACACCCAGCGCAGCCAGCCACCAGCTGGCCCCCAGCGAGAAAAGCAGGAGCGGCAGCCACACCACCACGATGAGCGGCGCGGTGAGCGGAATGCCGCCTTCCATGATGAACAGGGCCACCAGCAGCACCGCCATACTGACACCGGCCTGGAAAAGCGCCGAAAGCAGGCTGACGACCGGCAGGATCTCCAGGGGGAACACAACGCGCTTCACGTAGCTGGGGTTGCCCAGGATGAGCGACGGTGCCCGCCCGGCCACCTCGGAGAACAGCGTGTGCACGATGACGCCAACGAACAGGATGATGGCGAAGTCGGTATGGCTTTGCTGGGCACCGGTGTGCCAGCGGGCCTTGAACACCACCGAGAAGACGAAGGTGTAGACCACCAGCATGAGCAGCGGGTTGAGCAGGGACCAGAACACGCCCATGACCGAGCCGCGATAGCGGGCGACGATCTCGCGCCGGGCCATCTGCAGGATGAGGGTACGGTGCCGCAGCAGCGTGGACACCATGAAGCCCGGCGAAACGGGCGTGGCAGCGTGTGGATTCAACGGTGGGAAGTCCGCAACGAAGAAAGGCTGCCGGACGGGGCGACCGGAAGCGGCAGCGGGTTGATTATTATCCGGGAATGGCCGGACTCATGGTCCGGCACCTGTGCCCCGACGTCTGCCGACGTGACATCCGTCACGCACGGCGGGTCGCCGAGGCGGCCTCTGGCGCCGTGGCATGGCCGTGGATGAGCGCAAGGCAACAGCCGAAGCGTTTCTCTGCATTCTACGGCCTTGCCCCCCTCCGACTGTCGCCAAGGCCCCAGGGAAGGCCCCGTCACGGCAAAACCTTACAGGCGCAAGAATGCCGTTACACACCCGTACCCTGGTGCAAAATGAAGGGTGCAGCATCCGCCCTGCCCGATGCCTGCTGC
>CAUVLK010000166.1:0-6223 GCA_963552635.1 uncultured Lautropia sp.
ATTGGCTGGTGGCGTCGGGCAACCCCGGCAAGCTGAAGGAACTGCGGGCCATGCTGGCGCCGCGCGGCGTGCGTCTGTCCAGCCAGACCGAGCTGGGCATCCCCGATGCCGAGGAACCGTGGCCCAGCTTTGTGGAAAATGCGCTGGCCAAGGCTCGGCACGGCGCACGCCTGAGCGGGCTGCCCACGCTGGCGGACGATTCCGGTCTGTGCGTGCCGGCCCTGGGCGGCGCGCCCGGCGTGCGCTCGGCACGCTTTGCGCTGGACGCGATCACTGATCCGGCCGAACGTGAGGCCTTGCAGACGGGCGGGCGCGCCCGCCTGGATGCCGAGAACATCCGCCATCTGCTGGCGCGTTGCCAGGACGTGTCCGCACCGGTGCGGGCGTATTTCTACAGTGTGGTGGTGTGGGTGGCCTCTGCTGACGACCCGCGTCCGCTGATCGCGGAGGGGCTGTGGTGGGGCACGCTGCTGGCCCAGCCGCGGGGTGAGGGGGGCTTCGGCTATGACCCGATCTTCCAGCCCGATGGCCATGCCTGTTCGGCCGCAGAGCTGTCGGCGGACGAGAAGAACGCCATCAGCCACCGGCACCGCGCGCTGGTGCGGCTGAACGCGCTGCTGGACGAGGCGGGCGTCTGATGGGCCCCTTCCGCCAGCCCCTGTCCACGCCCGCATCTGCCTATCTTTACCGGTCCTTCTGACCGTGCCTGCTTCCGCCACGCCCATCCGCCTGCATTCCAGCCGCCGCGTGCAGCTGGACAACCTGCCGCCGCTCTCGGTGTATGTCCACATCCCGTGGTGCCTGCGGAAGTGTCCGTACTGTGACTTCAATTCGCACAACCTGCCGGCCGACGGGGTGGATGAGAACGCCTATCTGACGGCGCTGGAAGCCGATCTGGACGCCAGCCTGCCGCTCATCTGGGGACGCCGGGTGGTGACGGTGTTCATTGGTGGCGGTACGCCCAGCCTGTTTTCGGGGGCGGCCATTGACCGGCTGCTGGCCAGCCTGCGGGCCCGGCTGCCCATCATCGCCGATGCCGAGGTGACGATGGAGGCCAACCCGGGCACTTTCGAGCGGGCACGCTTTGCCGACTACCGGGCTGCGGGTGTCAACCGCCTGTCGCTGGGCATCCAGAGCTTCTCGGACGCCAAGCTGAAGGCCTTGGGGCGCGTCCATGACCGGGCCCAGGCCTGTGCCGCCGCCGAGGCCGCCGCCGAGCTGTTCGAGACCTTCAACCTGGACCTGATGTATGCGCTGCCCGAGCAGACACTGCCCGAGCTGCGCGCGGACCTGACGCAGGCTCTGGCTTTCTCGCCGCCGCACCTGTCGTGCTACCACCTCACGCTGGAGCCGAACACGCTGTTCGCGCGCTTTCCGCCCCCGGTGCCGGACGATGACCAGGCGGCCGCCATGCAGGACCTGCTGGGTGAGATGCTGGGTGAAAGCTATTGCAACTACGAGGTGTCGGCCTGGGCGCGTCCCGGCCATCAGGCCCAGCACAACCTCAATTACTGGATGTTCGGCGACTACCTGGGCATCGGGGCCGGGGCCCACGGCAAGCTGTCGTTTCCGGACCGAATCGTCCGGCAGGCCAAGTACAAGCACCCGCGCCGCTACATGGAGGCGGCGCTGGCCGGCAATGCCTGCGAGATCGACGAGGTGGTGCGGCCCACCGATCTGCCCTTCGAGTTCATGCTGAACGCGCTGCGCCTGACCGAAGGGGTGGACACGCCGCTGTTCCAGGAGCGTACGGGCCTGCTGCCAGCCGTGATCCGGGTGAAGCTGCGCCAGGCCGTGGAACGCGGGTTGATGGTGGATGATCCGGCACGGCTGCAACCCACCCCGCTGGGGCGGGCCTTCCTGAACGATCTGCTGGAGATCTTCCTGCCCGAGGAAGGCGATGAGGGGCATCGGTCCGAGGCTTCTTCCCGGGTGAGCACGGTGAACTGGGTGGATCGGCCGGAGCTGGACTGATCCGGAAACGGGTCGAGTGTGCGCCGGGCTGAGCTGGTGCAGGGGCAAACCGGAACCCGGGTGATCAGGTATGGGGCGGCTTGGCATCAGGGCAGCAGGGCCGGAGTAGAATGTCTTGCACCATTCTGGTGCATTGTTTCGCTTTGGGGTGGGGCAATGCACCGGATCAGGGCATGTTTGCTCATGCCTCCACGGCCCGGTACGCATCGTGTGCTGCTTGGGCGAGGGGCACATGGCCGCGCTCACGGACGCATGTGAAACCTGACGGACGGCTCGTGTGGGGTTCGGGCATGACGGGGCACAATGGGTCCGAATGGCGGCGGATGGGCTGCAGGCCGGGGTTTCCCGGTGGCAGGGCATGGCCCGGACCATGGCGAATGTGCAGGTTTGCCGCAACGGTTTCGGGGGCCGGCAGGCCGTCCGGAGGGCAACATGTAACTTTTTTCTGCGCAGAAGACGGAGTTGGCACGCTTTCTGCTAGTGTGTGGATGACAGGCAGGCCCGGCGCGGTGTCGTGGGGCGGCCATCGGTTGCAACCGCGGTCGGCATGACCGTCGAACAGGAGAAGCTGAACATGGCAAGCGCCAAGGAAGTGATGAAGAAGATCGAGGACAACGAAGTCAAGTTCGTCGATCTGCGTTTCACCGACATTCGGGGCAAGGAACAGCACATCACGGTACCCATTTCGCATTTCGACGAGGACCGCTTCACCGACGGTCAGGCCTTCGACGGGTCGTCGATGGGCGGCTGGCGCGGCGTCCAGGCCTCCGACATGCTGCTGATTCCCGATCCGGACACGGCGGTGATGGATCCGTTCCGCGAGGAGCCGACGCTGATCCTGACCTGCGACGTGGTCGAACCGAGCGAAGGCAAGGGCTACGACCGTGACCCGCGTTCCATCGCCCGACGGGCCGAGGCCTACCTGCAGTCGTCGGGTGTCGGTGACATCGCCTACTTCGGCCCCGAGCCCGAGTTCTTCATCTTCGACAGCGTGACCTGGAAGCAGGACATGTCGGGCAGCATGGTGGCCATCGATTCCGAAGAGGCCTCGTGGTCGTCCGACAGGAAGTTCAATGGCTTCAACAGCGGCCACCGCCCGGGCGTGAAGGGGGGCTATCTGCCGGTGCCGCCGGTGGATTCCTTCCAGGACATGCGCTCGGAAATGGTCATGCTGATGGAGCAGATGGGCGTGCCCGTGGAAGTGCACCACCATGAGGTGGCGGGCGCTGGCCAGTGCGAGATCGGCACGAAGTTCGCGCCGCTGGTGCAGCGTGCCGACTGGCTGCAACGCATGAAGTACGTGATCCACAACGTGGCGCACGCCTATGGCAAGACGGCCACCTTCATGCCGAAGCCGCTGGTGGGTGACAACGGCTCGGGCATGCACGTGCACATGTCGATCTGGAAGGATGGCACCAACCTGTTCAACGGCGACAAGTACGCGGGGCTGTCGGACTTCGCGCTCTTCTACATCGGCGGCATCATCAAGCACGCCCGCGCGCTGAACGCCATCACCAACCCCAGCACCAACTCGTACAAGCGGCTGGTGCCGCACTACGAGGCGCCAGTCAAGCTGGCCTATTCGGCCCGCAACCGCTCGGCCTCGATCCGCATCCCGTTCGTGAACAGCCCGAAGGCGCGCCGCATCGAGGCCCGTTTCCCGGATCCGGTGGCCAACCCGTACCTGGCGTTCGCCGCGCTGATGATGGCGGGCCTGGACGGGGTTCAGAACCGCATCCACCCGGGTGATCCGGCCGAGAAGAACCTCTACGACCTGCCGCCCGAGGAAGACGCGAAGATCCCGACCGTCTGCCACTCGCTGGAACAGGCGCTGGAGGCACTGGACCGTGACCGCGAGTTCCTGACCCGCGGTGGCGTGTTCGACAACGACATGATCGACGCCTTCATCACGCTGAAGATGGAGGAGGTGACGCGCCTGCGGATGGTGCCGCACCCGATCGAGTTCGACATGTACTACAGCTGCTGAGCGGACGTCCGGCCGGCAGACGGTTGACGCCGCCTGTGCGGCCGGCGTTGTGTCGGCGGCATGCGTGCCGCCGCAGGGATGTGCTTTGCCGGTAGACTGCGCGTGTCTGGATCTTTTCCGGGGACTGTTGCATGAACATGAAAGCACACGACGATGCCGGCCTGCGCCATGTGGTTGTGACGAAAGGACAGCTGCTGCTGGCGGCTGCCCTGCTGGGAGCGGGCATGGCCTCGGCGCCCGTGGCCCTGGCGCAATCGGCCACCACCGTCTATCGCTGCGACGGGCCCGACGGCACGCCGCTCTACCAGAACGCGCCCGGCAAGGGCTGCCGGCAGCTCGATCTGCCGCCGATCAACAGCGTGCCGGCCGCCAGGCTGCCGACAGGTTCGGGCTCGGGCAGCAAGTCGGCCCGGGTCAGCGACAGTCAGCAGCGCGGACGTGATTCCGACCGTCGCCGGATCCTGGAAAAGGAGCTGGCGAAGGAGCAGTCACGGCTGGATGCGCTGAAGCAGGAGTACAACGACGGTTCGCCCGAGCGGCTTGGTGACGAGCGCAATTACCAGAAGTATCTGGATCGGGTGGATCGCCTGAAGGATGAAGTGGCGCAGGCGGCGCAGAACGTGAGTTCCATCCGCCGCGAGATCGATTCGCTGCCCTGAGGGATTCTCCAGGAAGGTTGCGGGCCATCATCCCTGAAGGCCGCCGTCCGGCGGTGGCCGGGATGGGCCCCGACATCCCTGTTTCCCCGGGTGGTCTTTCCCCGGGGAGGGGACGATGGATGACAGTGCGGACGAAGGCTCCGATCAGCCCCGTCACGGCGGCGGCAGGCGCATTCTGCCTGACCTGAGCGGGCTCGACCTGCTGGGGTCGGGCGTTCTGGTGCTGGACGCCGGGAGCCGCGTGGTATTTGCCAATCTGGCGGCCTGCCAGCTGCTGGCGATGACGCCCCGGCGCATGCGCGGCTGCACCCCGGGCGAGCTGTTGCCGGATCTGCAGGCGCTGGAAGCGCCCCTGGATCAGCTGCGCAGCCAGAGCTGGGGGCAGCAGGGCGTGGACATCACCCTGATGCGGCCTGGCCAGGCGCCATTGACCCTGCATTGTCTGGCCGTGGTGCTGGAAGATACGGACGGCATGCTGCTGGTGGAGCTGCACGAGATCGAGCGGCGCCGACGCATCGATCGGGAGACGAGGCTTCACGAGTCGGCGCGCGCCAGTCGCGCCATGCTGCGGCAGCTGGCACATGAGGTCCGCAATCCGCTGGGGGGCATCCGCGGGGCGGCGCAGCTGCTGGAGGCCGATGCCGGGACGGACGCCGTGCGTGAATACACGGGCGTGATCATTCAGGAAGTGGACCGGCTGCAACAGCTGGTGGATCGCCTGCTGGCGCCAGGCAGCGGGCGGCGGGCCGTGGCACGCATCAATATCCACGAAGTGTGCGAGCAGGTGCGCCGACTGGTGCAGGCCGAGTACGCGGAAGGGCTCGTCATCGAACGCGACTATGACGCCAGCCTGCCGGAACTGGAGGCCGACCGTGCGCAGCTGGTGCAGGCGCTGCTGAATCTGGTGCGCAATGCCGCTCAGGCCATGCAGGGCCGCGGCACCATTCTGCTCAGGACACGTGTTGCGCGCCAGGTGGTGATTGCCCACGTGGGCTACCGGCTTGCGCTGGCGCTGGAGGTGATCGACGATGGGCCGGGCGTCTCGCCCACCATGCAGGAGCGGATGTTCCTGCCGCTGGTGAGCGGACGCGAGGGAGGCAGCGGGCTGGGCCTGCCGGTGGCGCAGGGCATCGTCGAGGCCCATGGAGGAAGCATCGAATGCGAGAGTCGACCGGGATGGACCGATTTCAGGATCCTGCTGCCGCTGGTGTAGCCGGGCAGGGGGCGCAGACCGTCCGGCCGGACGGGGGCACGACGGGGATGATGGCTGCCGGCCAGATCTGGGTGGTGGATGACGACCACTCGATCCGCTGGGTGCTGGAGCGTGCGCTGGTGCGGGCAGGCTTCGGGGTCCGCACCTTCGCCCAGGTTGATGAGGTGCTGGCGGCGCTGGCGGTGAGCGAGCCGGCGGTGCTGGTATCGGACATCCGCATGCCGGGGGCCAGCGGCATCGAGCTGCTCTACCAGGTGCGCCAGCGACGTCCCACGCTGCCCGTGATCATCATGACCGCCTATTCGGACCTGGACAGTGCGGTCTCGGCTTTCCAGGCCGGTGCTTTCGAGTACCTGCCCAAACCCTTCGACCTGATGCAGGCCGTGGCGC
>CAUVLK010000167.1:0-6211 GCA_963552635.1 uncultured Lautropia sp.
CGGGGGCCGGTCCCGGCGAGGTGGGGCAGTTCCTGCTGGCCGGCAACCATGCGCGGGCGGTGGCGGCGGCGCAGCACTGGGCCGCGGCCTTTCCGGATGCCTTCTATCTGGAGGTGCAGCGCGACGGCACGCCCGAGGCCGAAAGCTGCACGCGGGCCACGGCGCGGCTGGCGGTGGAGCTGGACCTGCCGCTGGTGGCCACGCACCCCATCCAGTTCCTGCGCGAGGAGGATTTTCGGGCGCACGAGGCACGGGTGTGCATTGCCGAAGGCGAGGTGCTGGCCGATCCGAAGCGGGTGCGGCGCTTCCAGCCGACACAGTATTTCCGCACGCGCGCGGAGATGATGGCGCTGTTTGCCGACCTGCCGGCTGCGCTGGCCAACTCGGTCGAGATTGCGCGGCGCTGTGCGGTGACGTTGCGGCTGGGCAATCCGCAGCTGCCCATCTACCCGACGCCGGAAGGGGTGTCGATCGAGGAGTATCTGGTCCACCAGGCCGAGGACGGGCTGGCAAAGCGGCTGGAGAGGCTCTATCCCGATCCGGAGGTGCGGGCACAGAAGACGCCCGAGTACGAGGCACGGCTCAAGCGCGAGTGCGAGACCATCATCAAGATGGGGTTCCCGGGCTACTTCCTCATCGTGGCGGACTTCATTGTCTGGGCCAAACAGAACGGGGTGCCGGTGGGACCGGGGCGGGGTTCGGGTGCGGGCTCGCTGGTGGCGTTTTCGCTGGGCATCACCGATCTGGATCCGCTGCCGTATGCGCTGCTGTTCGAGCGCTTCCTGAACCCGGAACGGGTGTCGATGCCCGACTTCGACATCGACTTCTGCCAGGACAACCGGGGCAAGGTGATCGAGTACGTGCGCCGCAAGTACGGCTACGACGCAGTGTCGCAGATCGCCACCTTCGGCACGATGGCCAGCAAGGCGGTGATCCGCGATGCGGGCCGGGTGCTGGACATGCCCTACAACTTCTGCGACCAGCTCTCCAAGCTGATCCCGATCGAGCAGGCCAAGCCGCTGTCGCTGGACAAGGCGCTCAAGGCCGAGCCGCAGCTGGCCGAGCGGCTGGCCAACGAGGAGGAGGTGGCGGAGCTGTTCGCGCTGGCGCGGCCGCTGGAGGACATGACCCGCAACATCGGCATGCACGCCGGTGGCGTGCTGATTGCGCCGGGCAAGCTCACGGACTTCTGTCCGCTCTACCGGGCGCCAGGCACCGATTCGGTGGTCAGCCAGTACGACAAGGACGATGTGGAGGCGGTGGGCCTGGTGAAGTTCGACTTCCTGGGCCTGCGAAACCTCACCATCATCGATCTGGCGGTGCGCTATGTGAACGAGCGGCGCGCGCGCGAGGGCCTGGAGCCGGTGGACTTGGACAACCTGGGATTCGACGACCAGGCGGCCTACCAGATCCTGCGTGACGGCAACACGGTCGCCATCTTCCAGGTGGAAAGTGACGGGATGAAGAAGCTGCTGAGAAAGCTTCAGCCCGACCGCTTCGAGGACATCATCGCCGTGCTGGCGCTGTACCGGCCGGGGCCGCTGGGCTCGGGGATGGTGGACGACTTCATCCTGCGAAAGCGCGGCGAGCAGGCCATCGACTACTTCCATCCGGACCTGAAGGACTGCCTGGAGCCCACCTACGGGGTCATCGTCTACCAGGAGCAGGTGATGCAGATCTCGCAGATCATCGCCGGCTACACGCTGGGCGGTGCCGACCTGCTGCGCCGGGCGATGGGCAAGAAGAAGGCCGAGGAAATGGCCAAGCAGCGCAAGACCTTCATGGAAGGCGCTGCGGCCAAGGGCCAGGATCCGGATCTGGCCAGCCAGCTCTTTGACCTGATGGAGAAGTTTGCCGAGTACGGCTTCAACAAGTCGCACACGGCGGCCTATGCGGTGGTCACCTACCAGACGGCATGGCTGAAGGCGCATTATCCGGCCGAGTTCATGGCGGCGACGCTGTCGTCGGACATGGACGACACGGACAAGGTGCAGATCTTCGTGCGCGATGCCCAGGCCAACCAGGTGGAGGTGCAGCCGCCCGACATCAACGCATCGGCCTATCGCTTCGAGCCGGCGGCACCGCGCGCCATCCGCTACGGGCTGGGCGGTGTGAAGGGGGTCGGGCAGTCGGCCATCGAGAACGTGGTGGCGGCCCGCGAGGCGGGCGGTCCGTTCATCGATCTCTTCGACTTCTGCGAGCGGATCGACCGCAAGCTGATCAACCGGCGCACCATCGAGGCGCTGGTGCGCGCGGGCGCCTTCGACCGGCTGGATCCGGACCGGGCGCGGCTGCTGGCCAACGTGCCACAGGCGATGGAGGCCGCCGAGCAGAAGGCGCGTGAGCAGGCAGCCGGCCAGGGCGGGCTGTTCGATGACGCCTTCTTCGGGGGTACCGACGAGGCACCGGCGCGCGAATGGCTGCCGGCCGAGCGCTGGGACGACCGCCAGCGGCTGCTGGAAGAGAAGGGCGCGCTGGGCTACTTCCTGACGGGGCACCTGTTCGACGCCTGCCGGGACGAGGTGCGCCGCTTCGTGAAGACGCGCATCGGCGATCTGGAAAAGATCGTCGGCAAGCATTTCGGGTCCACCCCCGTGACGGTGGCGGGCATCGTATCGGGTCTGTCCACGGCCATGACGCGGCGCGGCAAGATGGTGCGCGTGATGCTGGATGACGGGTCGGGCACCGAGGAGATCGCGGTCTTTCCCGAGGCGTGGGACCAGTACAAGCACCTGCTGAAGGAAGACGAGCTGGTGGTGGTGCAGGGCAAGCTTTCCAAGGACGACTACAGCGGCGGTCACCGGCTGTCGGTGGAGCGCATCCTGGACCTGGGTACGGCGCGCGGTGAGAATGCCCGGGCGCTGCAGCTGACCATCGCTGGCAAGCCGGATGCGGCACGGCTCAGGGAGCTGCTGATGCCGCACCGGGTGGACGGCAGCCAGGGCGAGGGCTGCCCGGTGGAAATTCATTATTACAGTGACAGTGCGACCGCCGTTCTGCGGCTGGGACACCAATGGGCAGTGCGGCCTGATGACGCCTTGCTGGCCGGCCTGAAGGGCTGGCTGACCGAGGCGCGGGTCGAGATGCGCTATCGATGAGCGGAGCTGATTTGGCGAAGGACAAGGAAAAGGCAGACCGGACGGACGAGGCCACCGTCAGGACATCCAGCCCGGACAAGGCGGGCGCGGAGGCGGCGGCCACGGACACGGCGGCGAAGCCGGCAGAGAACCCCACCATCCGAGAGCCTGCCAGCGAGCGGGTGCTGCTGGCGCGGCTGTTCCGTTACGTGCGGCCGCACTGGCGGGTGTTCGCGCTGGGGGTGGTGGCGATGATGCTGACCGGCTCGACCGAGACGGCGCTGCCCGCCATCATGCAGCATCTGCTGGACGACGGTTTCGGCGGCAAGGGCAATCCGCAGCTGATGTGGACGGCGCCGCTGATGATCATCGGGCTCTTCGTGGGGCGCGGCATGTTCACGTTCACCATGAACTACGCGATGAACGAGGTGTCGAACTCGGTGCTGTACGACCTGCGCAAGCAGATGTTCGACCGCCTGGTGCAGATGCCGGTGAGCTATTTCTCGACCCATTCGGCGGGCACCATCATTGCGCGGCTGGTCAACGACGTGCAGAACGTCACGCAGTCGCTGGCTTCGGTGCTGGTGATCATGGTGCGTGATACCTGCGTGATCCTGGGTCTTTTGGGCTGGCTGCTGTATCTGAACTGGCAGCTCACGATGATCGCCTTCGCGCTGATCCCGATGGTGGCGCTGGCTGTTGGCGCGTTCTCGCGTCGCATGCGGCGGCTGTCGGGTGAGCAGCTGCGCTACACCGGCGAGCTCACCAGTGTGGTGGGCGAGGCCATCCACGGCAATCCGGTCATCAAGGTCTATGCCGGGCAGGAACATGAGCGCAGCCGTTTCGCGGCAGCCAGCCGGCAGCTGCAGGGCTTTGCGCGACGGATGACGGTGGCTTCGTCGCTGCTGGTGCCCATCACGCAGGTGATGGCAGCGGTGGCGGTGTCGCTGGTGATCGCGCTGGCGCTCTATCAGTCGCAGCAGGACCGCACCACGGTGGGCGGCTTCGTGTCGTTCCTGACCGCCATGCTGATGATCCTGAACCCGCTCAAGCACCTGGCCGACGTGAACGGTCAGCTGCAGCGTGCCTTCGCGGCGGCCGATGCGGTGTTCCATTTCATCGACGAGCCCATCGAGAACGACCATGGCACCCAGGAGATCGAGCGGGCCAAGGGCGCGCTGCGCTTCGAGGACGTGCGCTTCGGCTACGAGGGCAGCACCAGCCTGGCGCTCAAGGGCATCGACCTGGAGATCAAGCCGGGCGAGACGGTGGCGCTGGTGGGCGGCTCGGGCGGTGGCAAGACCACGCTGGCCAATCTCATTCCGCGCTTCTACTCGGTGACGGACGGGCGCATCCTGCTCGACGACATCCCCATCGAGTCGCTGAAGCTGGAGAGCCTGCGCCGGCAGATTGCCTGGGTGAGCCAGCAGGTGATGCTCTTCAACGACACCATTGCCAACAACGTGGCCTATGGCAGCCGGCGAGGCGCCAGCGAGGCGGATGTGCGGGCGGCGCTGGAGGCGGCCTATCTCACCGAGTTCGTTGCGTCGCTGCCCGATGGCATCAACACGATGATCGGCGACAATGGCATCCGGCTCTCGGGCGGCCAACGGCAGCGGCTGTCGATTGCCCGGGCGCTTCTGAAGAACGCGCCGATCCTGGTGCTGGACGAGGCCACCTCGGCGCTGGACAACGAGTCCGAGCGCTTCGTGCAGGCGGCGCTGGACAAGCTGATGCATGGCCAGACCACGCTGATCATCGCGCACCGGCTCTCCACCATCGAGAAGGCCGACCGCATCCTGGTGCTGGATGACGGCCGCATCGTCGAATCCGGTACGCACGCCGAGCTGATCGAACTGGGCGGGCTGTACGCACGCCTGCATGCCGGGGGAACGCTGACGTAATGGACCATCACCTGCAGGGCACGCCTGCGGCAAGCCGTGAAGGCCGGCCGACGGTCTCGCTGATCATCTCCACCTACAACCGGCCGCGTGCGCTGGACCGGGTGCTGGCCAGCGTCGCGCGCCAGCAGGAGATGCCGCTGCAGGTCCTGGTGGCCGATGACGGTTCGGGCCCCGAGACGGTCCAGGTGGTGGCGCGCTGGCGCGAGCACCTGGGTGAACGGCTGCTGCATTGCTGGCAACCCGACGAGGGTTTTCGGCTCAGTGCGGCGCGAAACCGTGCCATTCGTGAAGCTCGGGGGGATCTGCTGGTCTTTGTCGATGGCGACTGCCTGCTGCGGCCGGACTTCGTCGCGGCCCATCAGCGGCTGGCCGAGCCCGGATTTGCCACGGCCGGCAACCGGGTGCTGCTGAGCGAGCGCCTGACTGCCCGGACCGAGGCGGGCGACTGCAATCCGCTGGACTGGAATCCGTGGCAGTGGTTGCAGGCCTGGTGGCGGGGCGACATCAACAACGTGGTCGGCCTGCTGCGCCTGCCCGGGCGGTGGTGGCGCCATCCGAAGGGGCGGCCCTGGCGGCTCTTCAAGGGCTGCAACATGGCGCTCTGGCGTGATGACATCATCCGCATGAATGGCTTCGAGGAAAAGATTGCCGGCTGGGGCTTCGAGGACACGGATCTGGTCCTGCGCTGGTTCAACCTGGGCGGACGCCTGAAGAACGGGCGTTTCGCCACGACCGTGCTGCATCTGTGGCACCGGGAGGCGGCGCGGGACGCTGCCGAGGAAAACGAGCGGCGCGCCCGCCTGGCAGGCAGCCGGGGGGCGACCGTGGCCGAACGGGGGCTGGCGCAGCTGGCCGACGACGATCGCCCTGCGCCGCCGGGAGGGATCTGAGACATGCTTCTGGTGAATGTCGCGCATGGCCTGCTGGCACTCTACCTGCTGACGCTGCTGGCCGTGCCGAAAGTCCAGACGCCCCTGGTGGCGCTGACCTGCCTGCTGGCCATCATCGGTGGGCAGTGGCTGAAGGCGCCGCCGCTGGGCCGTCGCCTGCGCGAGGGCTGGGCCATGGCCGTGCCGCTGGTGGGCTATGCGACGCTGTTTGCCGTGCAGATCGAGATGGGCTGGCTGCGCTGGCGTGACTGGGACCAGGTGCTGATCTGCGCGCTGGGTCTGGGCGTGCTGCTGTCCAACCTGCCGGCCCGGGGACCGGCCGTGCATCGCTGGCTGCTGC
>CAUVLK010000168.1:0-6194 GCA_963552635.1 uncultured Lautropia sp.
CAGCTTCAGTATGAGCGGGGACATGATCAGGTGGGTGGCCGTGTCCAGGTCACAGGGCTGACGGAACTCCCCCCGTTCGATGCCGCGCTGCACCAGCCGACGGATCACCTCATGGGTGGGCAAGGCCACTTCATCATTGAAGAAGCGCGCAATTTCCGGGAAGTTGCTGGCTTCTCCAAGGATGAGCTTCATGATGCCGCCCATCTGCGGGTTGCTGAAACAGCTCCACCAGCCTTCCAGCACGTCGGCCAGCAGCTGTTCGCTGCTGCCGGTGGCCTGCTCGATGCGGCGACGGAACTGCTCGATGACCGGCAGGATGGTGGCGCGCACCACGGCCTTGAAGAGGTCTTCCTTGCCAGCGTAATACAGGTAGAGCGTGCCCTTGGAAACGCCTGCACGCGCTGCCACGTCATCCAGGCGGGCGGCGGCATAGCCCCGGGCCACGAAGACTTCCAGCGCGGCGTTCAGCAGTTCGCCGGGACGCTGTTCCTTGCGGCGCTCCCAAGCGCGGGGGCGCTTGCAGCGGGCAGGGGATGGTGTGGTCGTGTTCACCTGACTTATTAATGACTGTCAAGTCATCAATATAGCGTCATTGCGACATTTCCGTCAATCCTGCCGCGTCTGGCGCGCTTCCTGGCGCATCCGCCACCAGGCGTCCAGCCGGCGGAACAGCCAGCCCCGCGGCTGCTGGATGCCGGTGCGCACGTAGTCGACCGCCAGCGGGTCTTCCAGGAAGTTGAGCTGCAGCTGCCGGGCCGTTTCCTGGCCCATGAACAGCAGCCGGTCGCCGGGCCGCAGCTCGGTCGACGGATCGGGCAGCAGGGTGCGTTCGCCACGCCGCACCAGCATCACGGCCAGTGCCGTCAGCCGGGTCTCGTGGTGGCGCGGGTCGCGCAGGATCTGTTCGATGGTGAGCGCGCGGCCGCCCCGGTTGCGGAAGAAGGCGTTGAAGAGCCCGGGCTGAGTGGGGTCGCAGTGGAAAGCCCAGTTGCGCGGTGCGGCATTGCCGACCGTGGCCATCACGCGTTCGATGACCTGGCTGGCCGCCGTGTTGCCCCGCTGGCGCACCAGACTGATGAAATCGCCCAGCAGCGGGGTCTTGAGCGTCTGCAGGATCTCGCGCACCACCAGCTGCGAATGCACCACGCGCAGGTTGGCGCGTGCTGCGTCGATCAGCAGCCGGTCGGCCGACTGGTTCTGGCGGATGATGACGTAGATGTCGGGGTTGAGGCGGCGCGCGATGGTGGTGACACTCAGGTTGATGGTGTCGTTGTCGGTACCGGCCACCAGCACGCTGGCCCGTGCCACGCCGGCCGCCTTCAGCGAGCCCTCGGAGTTGTCGCCGCGCTGCAGGCGCGCCTCGCCGGCCAGATCCCGGTCGGGGTCGATGGCCTTCCAGGGCACGCGCGCCTCGTCCAGTGTGGCCGAGATGGTCTGGCCGAAGCGGCCGTAGCCGATCAGCACCCACTTGCCCTTGGGCAGGTTGATGCGGGTGGGGATGGGCGTGCCTGGCGCGGACGTCACCCAGTCCTCCATGCGCAGCACCTCGGGTGCGGCAATGTCCAGCGACAGGTTGGTGGCCAGCACCTGGAACGGGTTGACCGCATGCACGTTGCCGAAGGCGTGCAGGTTGTTGGTGCCTTCGGCGTCGGTCACGCGCGCAATGACGGTGATGTCGTCACGCAGCAGCTTGGCGCCGATGGCGATGGTCTGGTTGGCGTGCTCGTTGCTGGTGAGGGCAATGACGCCCTGGCACCAGCGCCGATGGATGCCGGCATCCTTCAGGGAGCCAGGATGGCTGGCATCGGCCTCCATGATCAGCGGCGGGCTGAGGAACTCGTTGAGCGCAAAGCGCGTGGCGCGCTCGCCGTCGATCTCCACCACCACCACCCGGTGGCCCAGCTGGTCCAGCGCCTGGGTCAGCGCCAGTGCGCTGCGGCCGGCGCCGCAGATCACGAAGAAGGGGCCCGACAGGCGCTTGACCTGCCAGCGGAACACGTTGCGCGCCACCGTGCGCCGGAAGGTGCGGTCGGTGGTCATGGCGAACACCGAACCCACCGCGTAGGTCCAGGCCAGCACCGACAGGTAGATGGAGATGATCAGCCACGCCCGCTGCTGGTCGGAAAAGGGAAAGGGCAGCTCGCCGAACCCGATCGTGGTGGCCGTGTAGCTCATCACGTAGGTGGCGTGGAAGAAGCCCATCCGCCAGGGGTTGCCGTCCGGATCGACGCCGGGCGCGATGGCCAGCCCGAAGATCGAGATGGCGTAGACCGCGATCAGGATGATCAGCGGCACCCGCAGGCGCCGCAGGATCATGTAGATGACGTCGATCATGGCGGAGGATCCGTGCGGCAGCCAGACTCAGCGCGTCTGGCGCAGCGTCTCGCCGATGAGCAGGATGACCGAGACCAGGTTGGCCAGCAGGGCGCCACCCGACAGCGACACGATGATGCTGACCGTGTGGCCGTCCAGCGGGGTGTTGTTGAACTGTTCGACCCACATCCAGACCAGCGAGGCAAAGAGCAGCTGCAGCGTGGCCACCAGGCTGGTGGCCAGGTGCGTGGCGCCCATCTGGGTGCGGTCGCCGAACTTGATGATCAGCGTGATCAGGTTGATGACCACGGCGATGAACAGCTCGGCCGGATGGTGGAAGTCGGCACGGTCGATCTCGCCCAGGAAGAACCCGAAGTTCAGGGTACAGGCCAGGATCGTGAAGAAGGCAAAGACGACTTTTTCGAGGTTCACGCTCGACTCCGCGGCAGGAAGGGCGCTGCGGCGGATGAGGGCATCCTGCCGGACAGGCCGTGGTGGAGGGGGCAGGCCTTCGCAGGGGGCGGCCATGGCGCCCCGGGTCTGCCCGCAGGCCGGGCTCCTGGGAGCAATGGCCTCACTGCCGGCATGTTACGCCAGCTGCCCGGGAAGGTGAACCGCCTGCCAGAAATGGTGCAACGGCCCGCGGCCATGTCCCACCTGCAGCGCATCGGCGTGCAGCAGCGCGCCATGCACGTAGTCCTTGGCCATCCGGGTGGCCTTTTCCAGCCCATGCTGCGGCCACAGCGCCGCGATGGCCGACGACAGCGTGCAGCCCGTGCCATGTCCGTGCCGCGTGGCGATGCGGGGCGCAGACAGGCGGATGACGCCCTCGGGCGTGGCCAGCAGGTCGGTGGATTCGGGGGCGTCTTCAGCCAGATGCCCGCCCTTCAGCAGCACGTTGGGCACGCCCAGGGCCTGCAGCGGGGGCAGGCAGGCGCGCATGCCGGCTTCATCGATGGGCTGCGCGATGCCCAGCAGCCGGGCGGCTTCCTTCAGGTTGGGGGTCAGCAGGCTCACCTGCGGCAGCAGCGCGGTGCGGATCCGCTCCAGGTCGCTTTCATTCATCAGGCGCTTGTGGGTGCTGGCTGCCATCACGGGGTCGAATACCACGAAGGGTGGGCGATGACGGGCCAGCACCTCGGCAATCGCCTCGGCAATCTCGGCGTTGGCCACCATGCCGATCTTCACGGCCGCCACCGTCACGTCCTCGAACACGGCTTCCAGCTGCGCTTGCACCAGTTCCGGCGCCAGCGGCGAGACCACGCGCACGGTCTGCGTGTTCTGCGCCACCACGGCCGTCACCACCGCCATGCCATAGGTGCCCAGTGCCCCGAAGGTCTTCAGGTCGGCCTGGATGCCAGCCCCGCCGGTCGGATCGGTGCCTGCGATGGACAGCACGTTGGCGGGGGCGTTGGGTGAGGGGCTGGGCGTGGAGGCCGGGGTGGGGGACATGGCGGTATGTCGGGAAAAAGAAAGGACAACGGGGACGGAGAGGAAAACCGGCGGGGCAGTGCCGTCACCCGCGATGCGGTGCCGGGGACAGGGAATGAAGGGCGTACGACCTGCCAGCCCCCAAGGATATCCAGATGACGCGCCGTCTGCCGGAATCCTCAAGGATAGAGGGCGGCCTCCGGCCTTCGCGGATCCCGACGGGATGAAGGCCAGGCAGCGCCAGCCGCCACCCATGCGTTTCAGGGCATTCCCGTATCCCCGCAGGCGGCATCCGCCCCCGGGTGATAGGATGCCATCCGTCTCGGTGTCCGTTTCCGGAGTCCTGCCATGTCCCGTTCCAACAACCCCGTGTCGGGCCACGTCGATCCTGCAACGCTTGCCGGCCAGCCTGGCGCGGCCGCCCGCACCATTCCCAATCTGCTCACCGTCGCCGGCGTCGATCCCAGTGGCGGGGCCGGCGTGCTGGCCGACATCAAGACCTTCTCGGCGCTGGGGGCCTATGGCTGTGCCGTCATCTGCGCACTCACCGCGCAGAACACCCGGGCTGTCACCGGCATCGAGGGCGTCTCCACCGACTTCATCCGGCTGCAGATCGACACGCTGTTCGATGACGTGCGCATCGACAGCGCCAAGCTGGGCATGCTGGGCACCGCCGCCATTGCGCGCACGGTGGCCGATGCGCTGGGGCCGCTGCTGGCTTCGGGCCAGCTGCCGGCGCTGGTGGTCGATCCGGTGATGGTTTCCAAGGGCGGCGACGTGCTGCTGCCTGCCGACGCCATCCGCATGCTGACCGAGGCCGTGCTGCCGCTGGCCACCGTCATCACGCCCAACCTGCCCGAGGCCGCGCTGCTGCTGGATCAGTCCGCCCCCGACGACGTGGCGGGCATGCGCCGGATGGCCGAGCGGCTGCGCCGCCTGCTGGCCGATGCCGACGGGCGCTGGGTGCTGCTCAAGGGCGGTCACCTGCCGGGCAACCCGGTGGACCTGCTCTTCGATGGCGACCGGATGATCCAGCTCGATGGCCCGCGTATCGACACCGACAACCTGCACGGCACCGGCTGCACGCTGTCGGCCGCGCTGGCCGCACTCATCCCGCAGTCGGCCGACATGCCGGCCGCTGCCCGCGCCGCGCGCGACTATCTCACCGGCGCGCTGGCTGCCTCCAGCCAGCTCACGGTGGGGCGGCGGGTGGATGGCCGGGGCCATGGGCCGGTGCACCATTTCCATCGATTGTGGGCGCGCGGCTGACTTTTCTGTATCAATCTGTTCCAGGGGCCATGATGCCGGTGAAAGTGGCAGGATTTGGCACTGTGCCTGCCACGATGCGGGTTAACATCCTGCCCCATGGAATCCCTCTACGCACTCCCCCTGATGGTCAAGGCCGTCATCCTCGGCATTGTCGAGGGCCTGACCGAGTTTCTCCCCATCTCCAGCACCGGCCACCTCATCCTCACCAGCTCGCTGCTGGGCTGGGATGACGAAAAGGCCAGCGTCTTTGCCATCGCCATCCAGACGGGCGCCATCCTGGCCGTCATCTGGTATTACCGCGAGCGCATCGGCAAGGTGCTGGCTGGCCTCACGTCCGACCGCGTGCAGCAGCGCTTTGCGCTCAACATCATCATCGCCTTCATCCCGGCGGCGGTGCTGGGCGTGCTGTTCAGCAAGCTCATCAAGACCTACCTGTTCGGTCCGGTGCCGGTGGCCATCGCCCTGGTGGTGGGCGGTCTGATCATCTTCCTGGTGGAAAAGCGCCAGGAAAACATCAAGCCGCGCATCACCGACATCGACAGCCTCACCGCCGTCGATGCGCTGAAGCTGGGTCTGGCGCAGGCCTTCGCGCTCATCCCGGGCACCAGCCGTTCCGGCTCCACCATCATCGGCGGCATGATCTTCGGCCTGTCGCGTCAGGTGGCCACCGAGTTCTCCTTCTACCTGGCCATCCCCACGCTCATAGGCGCCAGCGTCTATGACACCTGGAAGAGCCGCGACCTGCTGAGCGCCGGCGACATCCCGCTGTTTGCCGTGGGCACCATCTTCGCGTTCTTCAGCGCGCTGGCCTGCGTGCACTGGCTCATCCGCTTCGTGGCCAGCAACAGCTTCCGCGTGTTTGCTTGGTACCGCGTGATCTTCGGTCTGCTCATCCTGGCGGTCACCTACACCGGCCTGCTCCACTGGGGCAGTGCCATGGACTGATCGTCCAGCCTCCACGACATTCCTTCCATCCCGGACCGGCACGGCCTTCGCGGCCCTGCCGGTCCTTTCTTTTGGGCAGATGGGTAGGTGTCCTGATGGTGGCCTGGCGCATTCGGGAAAATCCCTACCCGGTGACGCATGACATACTTCCGGCCTTTCTCGTCTTCCTCCGGGAGTTCTCATCGTGTCCGACTCGGTCGTCGCCAATCGGCGCGGCTGGCTGATCCTGGCCGCCG
>CAUVLK010000169.1:0-6121 GCA_963552635.1 uncultured Lautropia sp.
GGGGGGCGACGTGTGCAGTTGTCCGCGCCGGGGGGGGCGGGCAAGCACCGTCCATGGACAGCGGCGCGGGAACGGCGGCGGGGCCAGGCCCCGGACGGGATCAGGCCGCGCCGGTACTGCCTTCCTGGGCCACATAGGCCCAGGCGCTGCCGCCGCTGGCCAGCGGGGCCAGGACGCGGCGATAGTCGCTCACCTCGTACTTGTCGGCCTGGGCCAGTTCCTCGGGCGTGATGAGGAAGACGGTGCCCGAGACCGTGTCGGCCGGGTTGCCGGTGGCCAGCAGGATGGGATGATGGGTCTTGCCACTGAGTTTCACGACGTCCGGATCGCGGATGGCCAGCATCTCCTGCCGGAAGCCGACGAGGCTGTCGGCCTGCCCTTGCAGCAGCCGGCCGAAGGTGGCGGTCTGCACCTCGGGCAGTTGCAGTGTGCCGTATGAGAAAAGTCGTTCCATCAGGATCTCCCGGAAAGTGGTGAACTGGGGGTGATGGTACTGCCGGGGAAAGCAAGGGACATGATGAAGGCCTGCAGCTGGTCGGTCAGGCTGGTGTCGCCACTGTTGATGGCATGGACCTCGGACATGTGGGTGTGGCCCAGCAGCCGGTAGAAAGGCGTCGGCTGTCCGGCGGCCTGCAGTGCGTCGTGCAGCAGCCGGGACTGCTGCAGGAACTCGGGGCCCTCGATCTCGGCGCAGAAGAGCAGCATCGGCACCCTGGCCTGCACCAGGCCCGGCAAGGCCGAACGTTCGGCGTAGCGGGTGCTGTCGTGGCCGAAGTACGCCTGCAGCGGGGGTGTCATCTCGGCCGTCCGTGTGTCGAAAAGGCCCGAGACGAGCACCGCGCCGATGACGCCGGGACCGTCGCCGGCATGAAAGCGCGGATGGGCCAAGTACAGTGCCACGTGGGCGGCGCCGGCAGAATGGCCCATCAGGATGATGCGCGTGGGGTCGCCTCCGTAATGTGCGGCATGGGCACGGATCCAGCCGATGGCGGCGGCCAGGTCTTCCTGGGCCGCAGGCCAGGGATGGTCGGGGGCCAGCCGATAGGTGATGTTGATGCCGATGCAGCCGGCGCCGACGGCCCACAGGGCGATGTTGTCGTAGAAGGCGCTGTCGCCATGGCGCTTGTCGCCGGCGACGAAGCCGCCGCCGTGCACGAAGACCAGTACTGGCCTCGGCGTGGCGGGCATCGCGTGTCCGTCGTTCGGTGCCGGTGCGAACACGTCCAGCCGATGGCGTTCGTCGGGGCCATAGGCCAGGTCGCGCGTGACCCGGACGCCCTCATGGGGTTCGGTGCGTTGCAGGGGTTCGTACAGGGCGGCAGTGGCCTGGGGCTCGATGGCGGTGCCCAGTTCCTGCAGTGCTTTCCGGATGTCGGAGGGGATGGTGGCGGGGATGTCCTGGGGAAAGGTGGTCATGATGTTCTCCGGAAGGTATGGTGCTCCGAGAGGGGGCGAACGGATTCCGTGTGGGTTGTCCATGCCTGTCTGTCCGCCAGAAAGACCCGAGTCGACCCATGGGGCCGATCATTGCCGGAACGGAATAGTTCTTCTTTCAGGGAAAGCATCTTTTCAGGTGCCGTACATGGCGCGCCGTGCCCTCCTCCACCGCATGGCGGGCGGCGGCGTGGCCGGCGTCGCTGTCGATGCCGTGGAAGACGAAGAGAGGTTGCCAGTCGGCACCGCAGTATCCGAACTGCGCTGCAGCATACAATTCCTGAAAGGGCATGAACAGTACGCACTTTCATGCCAGATACTTTCCCGAAGGTAAGTGTTCCATGCTGAATACCCCCTGCCGGGCCGGTATCCAGTCCGTCGAGGATACCGGCTTCGGCTATACGCTTTCGCTCATCGGCGGCAAGTACAAGATGGTGGTGATGTTCTGGCTGAACCGGAACACGACACTGCGCTTCAACGAGATGAAGCGACGGATCGGCTCGATCAGCTACAAGACGCTGGCCAGCACGCTGAAGGAGATGGAGCGTGACGGGCTGGTGGTGCGCACCGAGTACCCGCAGGTGCCACCGAAGGTGGAATACGCGCTGAGCGGGCGTGGGCGCTCGCTGATTCCCATTCTGGGCGCGATGTGCGACTGGGGCAATGCCCATCGGCCGAGCGACGATGCCTGTCGGTGAGATGGAGCAATGCAATCGTCAAGCCTTTGCAATCTGCCCATGTCATGCCACTTTTTATAGCAGGGTGGGTACATTTCTGGCAGTATTGGCGGTTTGAGGGCATGCCATCACAGTAGAATCAGTGCTTGGCCCCGGCGGGGCTTCAGGGGGAAGGCAACGTTCAGTGTGTGTGCCCGGCCACGAGATTTCCAGCCAGATGATGAGGTCGACCGACCATGCAAGAGGAGGATGAATTGGCCGAGCGTTCCCTGCCAAATGATGGCAACCGTCCGGGGGGCAAGCGGCGTTATCTGCCCGCTGCCGAGCGCAAGCGCGAGATCCTGGAGGCCGCCGTCGAGGAGTTCTCGATCGGAGGGTTTGCCGCCACGTCGCTGGAGCGCATCGCCGTGCGCGCGGGCATCTCCAAGTCGGGCATCTATGCCCATTACGGCAGCAAGGAAGAAGTCTTCGAGGGCATGCTGAACATGCTGCTGGTTCCCTGGGAGGGCCACCACTGCGAAGCGCTGCTTGAAGGTGAGGCGGCGACCTCGCTGTCCGACCTGCTGGACTGCTATCTGGACCGCATCTATTCCCAGCTGAGCGACCCGCGTGCGGTTGCGGCCTTCCGGCTGCTGATGACCGAAAGCGGACGCATTCCCGATGTGGTGCAGCAATGGGCCCAGCGGATGCTGGAGCGCAGTCTCTTCGGTGATCGCCGCTTCCTGGATCTCTGCATCGAGAAGGGCCTGATCCGCGGAGATTTCAGCAACGAGGACTATTTCTTCGGGACGATGCCCGGTGCGCTGTGGATGATGCAGCAGGTCCTGTTCGGCGCTGGCGATGGCGCGCCGGTTCCGCAGGCGCGGCTCCGCGCCCTGCACAAGCGGTTGCTGATGGAAGTGCTGGCGCCGGTGAATCCCGCGCAACCGGGCTGACGACACCCGTCAGATCGTTCCATTTTTACAACGCGACATTTTTTTGATCAGACGCTTGCACACCGCATCTTTTTTGTGCCATAATTTCATCTCTTCGCGGGAATAGCTCAGTTGGTAGAGCGCAACCTTGCCAAGGTTGAGGTCGCGAGTTCGAGACTCGTTTCCCGCTCCAGTTTTTCGAAGGCCGCCCAGCGCACGCTGTTGGCGGCCTTTTCGTTTTTCTCCCCCGATCCCCGCACCCGATGCTCATCCCGGAAGAGACCTTGATCCCGGGTGCGACACTTCGCCTCATCGCAGCACGGACTCCTACACTCAAAAAGTCCGTGCCCCCTGTCGTCGTCCCGCATCGACAGAGCCCACGGAGCATCCTGAACGACTGCACGAAGGAGACTCCATCATGGCCTATCAGACGACCAATCCCTATACCGGCGAGATCCTGAAGACCTTTCCTGACGCCACCGATGCACAGGTGACCCAGGCCTTGGAACGTGGCCACACCGCCTTCCAGCAATGGCGCCGGAAGCCTGTCAGCGAACGGGTGACGTTCCTGCAGAAGGCGGCCGATCTGCTGCGCGCCAGGCGTACCGAATACGCGAAGCTTCTCACCACCGAGATGGGCAAGCTGCTGGCCGAGGCCGAAGCCGAGGTGGAGCTGTCGGCAGCCATCCTGGAATACTACGTCAAGCATGCCGAGGCAGAGCTGGCCCCGCAGCCGCTGCCCTGCGAGGATCCTGTCGTGTCCGAGGCCCAGCTGGTCCACGAACCGCTGGGCATCATCCTGGCCATCGAGCCCTGGAACTTCCCGTACTACCAGATTGCCCGCATCATGGCGCCGCAGCTGGCCGCAGGCAACGTCATCCTCCTGAAGCATGCCTCCAACGTGCCGCAGTCGGCCGCCGCCTTCGAGAAGCTGATGCAGGAAACGGGGCTACCGGCAGGGTGCTTCCAGAACCTGTACGCCACGCGCGACCAGATCGAGACGATCATCAACGACCCGCGCGTGCAGGGCGTGGCCCTGACGGGTTCCGAAGGGGCCGGCGCCCTGGTGGCGGCCCAGGCGGGCAGGGCGCTGAAGAAGTCCACGATGGAGCTGGGCGGCGCGGATGCCTTCATCGTGCTGGATGACGCCGACCTGGACAAGGCGGTGAAGTGGGCCGTGTTCGGGCGTCACTGGAACGGAGGGCAGGTCTGCTGTTCCTCCAAGCGCATCATCGTGCATGAATCGGTTCATGACGAGTTCATCCGGCGCTACACGGAGGGCGTGGCGCAGCTGAAGGCGGGCGATCCGATGGAAGCATCCACCACGCTGGCCCCGCTGTCGTCGCAGCAGGCAGCCGACGACGTGCGCCGCTGGATCGATGAAGCCGTGGCCCACGGCGCCACGGCCACCGTGATCGGGGCCGAGGTGCCCAGGCAGGGCGCCTTCGTACGACCGGTGCTGCTCACCGGGGTGAAGCCCGGAAACCCCGTCTACCACCACGAGTTCTTCGGCCCGGTATCGATGATCTTCAAGGTGAAGGACGAGGAGGAGGCCATCCGGCTGGCCAACGACTCACCGTTCGGCCTGGGCGGCTCGGTGTTCACGCAGGACATCGAGCGCGGCAAGCGGGTGGCCGCGCAGATCTCCACCGGCATGGTCTACATCAACCATCCCACGGCGGTGAAGGCTGACCTGCCATTTGGCGGGGTACGCCGTTCGGGCTATGGCCGCGAGCTGATCGGCCTGGGCCTGAAGGAGTTCGTCAACCACAAGCTGGTCGGCGTCACCGACATCGACGGCGCGTTCTGAGGTCGATCCTGCCGTTTCGTGGAGGCTGGCCGCGCACGCCGATGGTTCGCTGCCGGCCCCGGAGTGTGGTGTAATGCAGGGCGTGCTGCCCGAGTGGTGAAACTGGTAGACACAAGGGACTTAAAATCCCTCGACTTCGGTCATGCCGGTTCGATCCCGGCCTCGGGCACCAGGTCACATCGCATCCTTCAGCACCGCCCAGACGGTCTCCAGCATGCGCGGATGGGCCCGCGCCTGCGGGTGAATGCCATCGGGCTGGAACCAGGTCGGGTCATCGCCAAAGCCTTCCAGCAGGAAGGGCACCAGGGGGCTACGGGTCTCGTCGGCCACCTTGCGGAACATCCGCTCGAACTGCCGTGCATAGGCCGGCCCGTAGTTGGGCGGCACCTGCATGCCCACCAGCACGGCGCGCCCACCTGCCTTCTGCACCGCGTCCACCATCTGTCGCAGGTTGTCGGTAGAGGCCTTCAGCGGCAGGCCGCGCAGCGCGTCATTGCCGCCCAGCTCGATGATCACCAGCGCCGGACGATGCTGCTGAAGCAGCCGCGGCAGCCGGGCCAGGCCGCCCGCCGTGGTCTCGCCGCTGATGCTGGCGTTGACCACCTTCCAGCGTGACAGGGCGGCATCACCGGCCAGACGCTTCTCCAGCAGTGCCACCCATCCTTCGCCGCGCAACAGGCCGTATTCGGCTGACAGGCTGTCGCCCAGCACCATCAGCACGGGGTTCTCAGTCGTGTCTGCTGCATCGGCTGCCTGCCAGGGCAGGGCAGCCAGCAGCGCCGGCATGGCCATCCATGACAGCACCTGCCGCCGCTGCGGGTTAGCCGTTACCATTGCATCCGGTGCCGCGCCTTGCCGGCAACCGCATTCATCCCGTCCTGCCTGGCCACGTCGTGGCGCCACTGTTCTCATGCCCCTCATCCAAGTCCAGAACCTGAGCAAGAGCGTACCAGATAGCGGACGCATGCTGACGATCCTCGACGACGTGAGCTTCGACGTGCAGGCCGGCGAAACGGTGGCCATCATCGGCGCCTCGGGCTCGGGCAAATCCACGCTGCTGGGCCTGCTGGCCGGGCTGGACCTGCCCACCGGCGGCGACGTGCAGGTAGACGGCCAGTCGCTGTTTGCCTGGGATGAAGAGCAGCGCGCCCACTGGCGGGCCGAACAGGTGGGCTTTGTCTTCCAGTCCTTCCAGCTGCTGCCGGCCATGACGGCCCTGGAAAATGTCATGCTGCCCCTGGAGCTGGCCGCCCACCCGGAAGCCCATCGCATCGCCCGCGAGCTGC
>CAUVLK010000170.1:0-6101 GCA_963552635.1 uncultured Lautropia sp.
TGCGGGTGTTGATCGACATGGTGTGCACCTGTATTCCAAAGTGCCGGTGCCAAGGGAAACCGGCGTAAGGGGAGGGAGAGGCAGGGGTCGGGAGCTTCCGGATCGGGGGCTCTCGAAGTCCGACGCGGCGACCTTTCGTCGGGCTGTCAGTGCCGTGCATCGTAGGGACTGATCCCGAACCGGGCGCGGCAATTGGTCACATCTGGATGAAGACGAGTGGCCGATGAAGGCGAATGAATGGCCGAGGTGTGACTTTTCTGGCACTTCGGGGGACCGCCCGTCGGGAAAAGACGGACGCGGAACAGGCGCCGTGCATGAGGGGCGAAAGCGGGAGAAGGCGGGCGCAAGCCGTGTGTTGCCCGACGGCACGGTGGTGGTGGTGACTTCGTCATGCAGGCCGAAAGGACGAGCGTGCGGGTGCCGTTCGTCGCCCCGAAGTTGGCCGCTGGTGACGGGTTGGTTAAGGTTTCTGCCTTCGTCGGCAGTGACTGTCCGCCAGGAGCGGGTGCTGCATGACGCGATGACGTGTTTCTGAAGTTCCTTTTCAACCGGGTAGAAGGAAAAAAGATGAGCAAGCGCAATCAATTCACGATGGGGGCAGCGCTGCTGGCGTTGCTGGCAGGCTGCGGTGGCGGTGATGGTGCCGATGCCGGCATGAGCACGTCGTCGACCAAGGCCGTGGAGGGCCGTTCGGCCCAGCTGGCCGCCTTCACGGGTGAGGCGGCCGAGGCTGCAACGCTGGCGGCCGTGGTGAAGGCCGCCGGTGGTACGGATGCCGATGCCGCCGAGCTGCAGGCGAACGTGGAGCGGGCAGCCGGTCAGGAGCTTCAGGCGTCCGCGCCGGGTCAGACCGAGGTGTCGGTTGCGCCGGCCTCGGCACATGCCGTGAAGGCAGTGTCGCCGTACTCGGTGTCGGGTGTGAGCGGCGCGCTGCTGTCGGCCATGCTGGATCAGCGGGTGGGCAATCGTCTGGACGAGATCGGCCCGACCGACCGCACGATGCTGGTTCCGGTGACGGCCCGCAATGCCGGTCAGGTGAACGATGCGGCGCTGCCGTTCGTGACGGCGGGCTACAGCCTGACGCCCGACAACTACGTGGATGGGCAGTACCGCGCAGCCAGCAGCCGCCAGCAGCTGCAGATGTACATGCGGGTGCAGAACCTGGGCCGTGCCAGCGCGCAGGCCACCACGCCGTTTGGCGAGTTCAACATGAACACCGCCGTGTCCACCGACGAGAACAGTGTCTCGGTGGGCGGCATGCTGCATGTGCTGTCGTGGACGCCGGAAAAGCGCGCCAATGGCACGTTTAGCCGTGCCGGTGTCCCGGGCGTGACGGTGCAGCCGGGCGATTCGCGCATCGCCTTCCATCAGAGCAACCTGTATGCGCCCATCGGCTTTGCGGCGCGCAAGGATCAGCTGGTGCCCTACGGCAGCATGATCCAGCAGTGGAGCGCCGACAACACCTACGTGCAGCTGTGGCTGCTGAAGAACGGCAGCAGCAGCCAGCCGCAGCTGTGCTGGAACTTCTGGCTGCCCAAGCTCAAGCGCACCTACTGCCAGGCCTGGCAGGTGCCGGCCGGCTGGGTTGCAGGCAGCGTGCTGCAGAACGGTGGCAACTTCGTCAATGACAACCGCGAGCCGCAGGGCGGTTCGGGCAATCTGTACTGGCAGCAGCTTTCGGCCGCTCAGTGATCAACACACGGATCAGGGATACACACATGTTCAAGATGAACAAGAAAGGGTGGATGACGGCTGCTGCGCTGGCCGTGCTGGCAGGCAATGTCCAGGCGCAGACGGTGGCGCCGTTCAGCAATACCGGCGTGAGCGGTGCGGTGCTGGCCACCATGCTGGATCAGAGCGCAGGCAGCGCCAGCAGCCATGCCGACGCGGTGAGTGGCGAGAAGGGTTCGGTCACGAATGATGTGGCGGTTCCGCCGGTCAATGCGCGCAGTGGCGTGACGCGCTATTCGCGTCCGTCCAATCCGACGATGCCGCCGCTCTACAACGTGGCCGAGCGCTATGCGTCGCTGTCGGGCACGTTCCGCTATGACCAGCGTCATCAGGTCCAGAACGACAACAAGCTGAGTACGCAGGCCACGAAGCCTTTCCGCGACCTGTGGGTGTTGACCTATCTGGCCGAGGGTCCCAACAACGTGGTGCTGGGCAACTGGCTGGCCACGCGCACGATGCTCTCGACCAACGTGGGCTTCCAGTACGGCACGCAGTTCTGGTCGCCGGCGCCGGCCGCTACCAGCTCGCTGATGCTGACCACGCACAGTGCCTATCGCGTCCGCAAGGACGAGGAGGTGCCGTTCGGCAAGGTGCTGCAACAGTGGCGTAACGACGAGTCCTTCGTGCAGCTGATGCTGCGCCGGGGTGAGGGCGAGAACGAGGCCCAGCTGTGCTGGAACTATGCGCTGCCCACGCTGGGTCGTCTGTACTGCCAGACCTGGCAGGTGCCGTCGGGCTGGCAGGCCGGTCAGCCGCTGGTGGATCGCGGCGTGTTCATCGATGACGACCGCGAGTACTACCACGGCGAGAGCGGCCACGTATACTGGCGTCGGGACGTGCGCTGATCGGCGATCGGACACGATGACGTACAGGATTCTCCAGCAGGTGTCGATGCCATGAAGCAGGATCAGGTCATGCCACGTTCCCGGGATGCCGTTCCCGAGGGCAGTATGCCGGGACGGCGGCAGATCCTGAAGGGTGCCGGTGTCGGTGCCGCCGGCATGGCGGCACTGGCGCTGTCGTCCCCGGCGCTGGCGCGCAGCCGTGCGGCTGCCAGCCAGGGCACGATGCCGGCCCAGGAGCCGGTGGTCTGGCGCTGCCAGACGGCCTGGTCGCTGGAGGATGATTTTCATGCCTACATCACGACGCTGGCCGACGTGCTGGGCATGCTGACCGAGGGGCGGCTGCAGCTGGAGATTCTGCCGGCCGGCAAGGTGGTTCCCACTGATGCGCTGGCCGAGGCCGTTTCCAGTGGACGGCTGGATGCCTGTCACCGCACGCTCACGCTCGACAGCCTGCGGCAGCCCGCGATCGGGCTGTGGGGCAGTGGGCCCGCATTCGGCATGGATGCGCTGACATTGCTGTCCTGGCATCGGTACGGCGGTGGTGAGGCACTGCTGCAGGAAATCTACGCGGCGTCCGGCCTGAAGGTGCATTCGCTGCTGTACGGGGCACTGCCCACGCCGGCCTTCGGCTGGTTCAAGCGTCCCATTGCGCGGGTGGAGGATCTGAACGGCATGCGCTTTCATGCCGGGGGGCTGGCCGCGCAGATCTATCAGGAGCTGGGGGCGACCGTCTTTCAGCTGCCCATCGACGAGATCATCCCGGCGCTGCGCCGGGGCGAGATCGAGGCGGCCGAGTTCAGCACGCTGTCCGGCGACCGTGCGCTGGGCCTGCCCGAGGTGCTGAAGGTCTGCATGCTGCAGAGCCATCATCAGGTGGCCGAGCAGACCGAGCTGTTGATCAGTGCCGAGCGCTGGGCCGCACTGCCGCCCGCCTGGCAGGCCATGGTGGAACAGGCCACGCAGGCCGTGACGGCCACGCTGATCGGGCAGCATATCAATCAGGGCGCGACGCATTACATCGAGATGCGCGAGGTGCAGGGCGTGCGCTTCTACAAGACACCCGAGTCGGTGCTGCGCGCCCAGCTACAGGCCTGGGACCGGGTGACGGTGCGCAACAGCAACGGTGACCCGGTGTTTGCACGGATACTGGATTCGATGCGCCGCTACGCCCAGCGTTGCGTGGGGTGGTATACGGATTCGACCGCCGACCGGCGCATGGCCTACAACCATTACTTCATGCAGCGTTCGCCCAAGGGCACCAAGGAGTGAGGCTGTCCCGGGGCAGGGCGCGGAGACGGTGCGCCGCTTCCTTCCGCGTGGCACGGCGCTGCCCGGTGCATCGGGCGTATCGGGCGTATCGGGCGCCGGCGGCCGCTGGCGGCATCCGGCCAGTTTGCCGTTCAGGGGGTGAGGCAGGCTGATTGTCGGCCGGGACCGGATGGCGGGGGGCGACATCGGTACGATGCCCTTGTCTGCAATCTGAAACAATGGGTTTCCCGGGTGAATCGAATGCAAGGGGCTGTCCGGTCCGGACACGCCGCGATAGCCCGGGGTCGATGAATGGCTGCTTGGGCTCGCTTTCTCGTCAAGGCACTGGTTCTGGTGCCCTCGGTGTTCGTGGGGGCGGCTTCACCGCTGTGGGGTTCGCTGCTGCTGGCGGCGCCCGTGGCCTTCGGCGTGCTCTCGTGTGCGCATCGCGCGGTGAAGGCAGCCCGCCGCGACGGCTGGCTGGCCGAGATCTGAGCAGGATCTGACCGGGGGCTGCCTGTCCCCTGTTGCATCTGGCAGTGCGCGGGCCATGATGTTCCGTGCAGCTGCCGACATCTCGAATAAACTACGGGGATCTACGTTCCTTTTCACGATCGGATCCCCATCTCCATGTTTGATTTCGTCCGAACCCACCAGCGCCTGGCCCAGGGCCTTCTGCTGGTGCTGATCATGCCTGCCTTCGTCTTCTTCGGCATCTCCGGCTACGACCGGATGTTCGGCGATGGCGACTCGGTGGCATCCGTCGATGGCGAGCCGGTGCCGCGTGCCTATTTCGAGCAGACGTACCGGCAGCAGGTGCAGCAGATGCAACAGATGATGGGCGACAACTACGATGCCGCCGTCTTCGACAACCAGGCCACGCGCATGGAGGTGCTGGAGAACCTGATCACCCGCCAGGCCCTGCTGGCCGATGCCCGCCGTGCCCGCATCACGGTCACGCCGGGCGAGATCCAGAAGGCCATCCTGGAGCAGCATGCCGATCTGCGGGATGCCAACGGCAAGTTCGACATCGAGGGCTACAAGCGGCTGCTGGCAGCCAATGGCCTGACGCCGGCGCAGTATGAAGCGCAGATGGGCCAGATGCTGGCCGTGGGCGCCGTCGAGCGTGCTGTGGCGGATTCGGCCATGGTGCCGCAGACCGTGGTGGATGGCGTGTTTGCCTCCCAGGAGAACCGGCGGGTGGTCCGCACCCTGCTGGTGACCCCGCGTGACCACGAGAAGGGGCTGGAACCCACCGACGAGCAGCTCAAGGCCTATTACGACGCTCATGCGTCCGCCTTTGACCTGCCCGAGTCGGTGGACATCAGCTATGTGGCGCTGCGCCGTACCGACATGCTGCCCAAGGATGTCGAGCCATCCGAGAAGGAGCTGGAGGCCTACTACCAGAAGCATCGCAACCAGTTCAACGAGGCTGAGGAGCGTCAGGCCAGCCATATCCTGCTGAAGGTGCCGGAAGGGGCCGATGCGGCGGCCAAGGAGAAGGTGAAGGCCCGCGCCGAAGCGCTGCTGGCCGAGGCCAAGGCCCATCCGGACAAGTTTGCCGAGCTGGCGAAGAAGAACTCCGAGGACCCGGGCTCGGCCGAGCAGGGGGGCGATCTGGGCTTCTTCGAGCGTGACACGATGGTCAAGCCCTTTGCCGATGCGGCCTTCGGGCTGGACAAGCCGGGCTTCACCGACGTGGTGGAGACCGAATATGGCTTCCACGTCATCCAGGTGACGGGCGTGAAGGGCGGCGGCGAGAAGCCGCTGGCGGAGGTCAAGCCCCAGCTGGTGAAGATGTGGCGTGAGGAAGAGGCGGCACGGCGCTACAACCAGGCCGCCGAGGCCCTGTCCAACATGGTCTACGAGCAGGCCGAGTCGCTCAAGCCGGCTGCCGAGCGCTTCAAGCTGAACATCGAGCAGGCCAAGGGCGTGGGCCGCAAGCCGGCCGCCAATGCACCGGAGGGTTCGCCGCTGGCCAATGCCCGCCTGCTGGAGCAGCTCTACGCGCCTGATGCGCTGGAAGAGAAGCGCAACACCACCGCCATCGAGGTCAGCCCGGGCGTGCTGGTGTCGGCCCGGGTGGATGCTCATCATCCGCAGCGTCGCCAGACCCTGGACGAGGTGAAGGACACGGTGCGTCAGCGCTGGATTGCCGACGAGGCCGCACGACTGGCCCGCGAGGCTGGCGAGAAGCGCCTGGCCGAGCTGCGCAAGGCTGAAGGCGCCAAGGACGCGAAGGCTGCCCTGCCGTCGGGTCTGAGCGAGGAAAACACC
>CAUVLK010000171.1:0-6100 GCA_963552635.1 uncultured Lautropia sp.
CCGCCGACGGCATCATCAAGATCGCCCACGACAAGAAAGCTGATGTGATCGTCGGCGCCTCCCACGGCCGCGGCGGCCTCAGCGCCCTGCTGCTGGGCAGCGCCACCCGCCGCCTCATCAGCAATGCCAAGATCGACCTGCTGGTCGTGCGCAATCCGGAAGAAGACGCGGCCTGATCCCGCGCTCCCGGCCGTGGCCCGTTCAGGACCATGGGCCGATCACTTCCGAACAGCCCGCTGGCCTGCCAGCGGGCTGTTTCAGCTTTGGCCGCTCAAGGCGCCTCTTCAGGGATCGGCTCACCCATTGTTGCGGCCGCCCTGTTGAATTCCGGACACCTCGCTTTCCATGGAAGCTCCCGACACATTGGACGCTGCCAGGCGTCAGTTCCAGGTGATGACTACGCGATCATTCCCGATGTCTGGACAAAGGACGAAGTGCAGCAGGCGATTGATGCTCTGGATGCACTCGTCGATGACATCCGGACCCATTCCCTGCGATGGCAGGAACACGTCGTGTGGCAATCGGATGTGCCGGAAAGGCAACTGACAGGGATTCCACAGGCGCTCCGGGCTGCTGCAGCGAAGCAACCCTACATCATCGGCGACCTGGCCTCACACAGCACCGTCTTGCGTCGGATGGTCCTTGATGAACGTTGCCGTCGCATCGCCGAAGCGCTCCTGGGCACCGAAAGCGTCTGCCACTTCAGCAATGCCACCATCCGTGCTGCCAACGGTGGCTGCGCGTGCAATTGGCATCGGGACTGGCCCAACAGCTACTGCACCACACACACCGGTCGCCAGCTGCGCATTCTCATCTGCCTGGACGGCATGCAGGCAGAACAAGGCGCCACCCGCATCATCCGTGGCAGCCAGCATTGGAACGACCAACAGTTCAACGCCTGGAAGCAGGAGGAGCATCCATGGGATGAAACGGGCCATGCCGTCACCTGCTCACCCGGCAGCGTCGTCGTGCTGGGATCCCGTATTGTCCATGGTGCCGGCAACAACCTTTCAGCCGTTCCCCGACGCAACCTCATCGCGCAATGGGGCGCCCAGGAAGACCTCATCTGTGCGCAGGTCTTTGAAAGCGTGCTGGGCCTGACAGACTGATTGGCTCTCATCCCGCCATAAAAAAGCGGCAGGCATCCACAGACACCTGCCACCCCATCGAAGGCCCGGTCAGCCCTTCGTCCGCGGACGAAGTGCCATGGCTGAAAACTCGGACTGACTGCCCGGCCTTCAGGACATCCCGAAGCAGCATTCCTCGCTGTTTCGGAACACTCCCGTCAGTGAGCGCTCACCGACAGGCCGATGCCGCTGTATGTCGGCAGCGCGTCGCGTGCGATGTAGCGACGGCCATCGATCAGCGGAACCGCATCGCGACCCGCCTTCTGCTGCAGCTCCGGCACGGCCTTGTAGTCGGGCCAGCTCGTCACCAGCAGCACGGCCTCGGCCTGCGCCAGGGCATCATCCAGCTTGGGCTGGAACTGATAGGCGCTTTCCGGGACGCCGAAGTCGGCCAGCGCCTTCTTGCCGGTCTGAACCGCGATCGGATCGTGAGCGGTCACTTTCGCGCCTTCCTTCACCAGCGCAGCGATGATCGGCAGAGCCGGCGATTCGCGCACGTCGTCGGTACCTGGCTTGAACGCCACGCCCAGCACGGTCACGCGCTTGCCCTTCAGGTCGTTGCCCACCTGCTCCTTCAACAGGCGCAGCATCTGCTCGGGCTGCGTCTTGTTGGTCGAGAGCACCGCATCCAGCATCGGCGTGTCCACGCCACGGTGCTGGGCATGCGCCGTGATGGCCTTCACATCCTTCGGGAAGCAGCTGCCGCCAAAGCCGCAGCCCGCCCACAGGAAGGAGGTGGCGCCCGCCGTCTTCAGCTTGCCTTCGCCGTCACGGTAGATCAGGTGCTTCATCAGATGCAGGCCCTTGAACACCTCGGCCGCATCCAGTTCACCGATGCCGTCGCAGATCCGCGCGATCTCGTTCGAGAACGAGATCATCGTGGCCATGAAGGCATTGGAGGTGTACTTGATCATCTCGGCCGTGCGCGGCGTGGTCTGGATGATCGGCGTGTTCCGGAACATCGCGTACATCTCGGCCAGTTGCGCCGTGCTGCGCGCATCGATGCCGCCCACCACGATCCGGTCCGGTTCCTGGAAGTCCTTCACGGCCACGCCTTCGGCCAGGAACTCGGGGTTCATGCCCAGGCCGAAGTCCTTGCCGGCCACCAGGCCCGAGGCTTCCTCGATGGCCTTGCGCACCACCGTGTCGGTCGTGCCCGGGACCACCGTGCTCTTGACCGTCACCACGCAGTAATGCGGCTGCTTGCCGGCGGCTTTCGCGGCCGCGGCCTGATCCTTCAGCACCTTGCCGATCTCGCGCGAGACCTGCAGCACGTAGCTCAGGTCGATGGTCTTGCCATCGAAGGGCGTACCCACGCAGATCAGCGCAACATCGGCGCCATCCATCGCGTCGGCCAGCGAAGTGGTCGCTCGCAGACGTGTACCGACGTTGGCCTTCAGCAGTGCCTCCAGGCCATCTTCATGGATCGGCGGCTCACCCCGATTGATGCGCTCGACCTTGGCTGCATCCACGTCGACGCAGGCCACCTCGTGCCCGACCGAAGCCAGGCACGTTCCCGACACCAGACCGACGTAGCCGGTTCCCACCACACACAGTTTCATCATGCAGCCTCTGCATCACGATTGAAGTAATACCAGTTGAGGATGCGGCGCAGACCCGTGTCCACATCCACTTCCGGCGCATAGCCCAGCTCGGTGCGTGCCTTGGTGATGATCGGGCAGCGCCGGTTGGGGTTGTCCTTCAGGTAGACCTCACCCTCGCTGGACAGCTTGTGAATGACCTTGCCTTCGTAGCCCCACAGTTCCTTCGCCAGCTTCTGCACCCGCTCGGCCAGCTCGCGCATGGTGATCTCGGGCGTCTCGATGCCGATGTTGTAGGGCTCGCCCCGGCGGCCGTTGACCAGCACGCGCAGGTAGCCCGACAGGGCGTCGGTGATGTAGCAGAAGGTGCGGGTCGGCGAACCGTCGGACAGCATCACGATGTCGCGGCCGGCCAGCACGTCGCGGGCGAAGTCGGGCAGCACGCGGCCGTCGGTGATCTTCAGGCCCGGGCCGTAGTTGTTGAACGGCCGTGCCTGCGAAACGGGCACACCCTTGTTCTGGGCATACAGCACGCACAGCGTCTCGCCCACCCGCTTGGACTCGTCATAGCAGGCGCGCGGGCCGGTGCACGACACCAGGCCGCGATAGGTCTCGGGCGTGGGGATGGCATCGGGCGTCGGGTCGCCGTAAATCTCGCTGGTGGAGAAGAACAGGAAGCCCTTCATCGAGCCCGGTTCCTTCTGGTTGCGCTCGGCGGCGTAGTCCAGCATCAGGCGCAGGCCATTGACGTTGGCGTCGATGGTCTCCAGCGGATACTTGCGGTAGTACATCGGCGAGGCGATGGAGGCCGCGTGGATGATGAAGTTGGCCGGCTCCAGATCGGTCGGGATCGGGTGCGTCACGTCATGCTTGCGCAGCTTGATCTCTTCCGACTTCGCGCCTTCCAGCCAGGCCGGCACGCCGCGCACGTAGTTGTCCAGCACCGTCAGGCGGATCTTCTTGCCGGGCGCCGCCGTCTTGTTCCAGTGGCCCATCGACAGCACCAGGTAGTAGCCCAGGAAGCCAGCGCCCCCCGTCAGCCACACATGGTTGCCAGCCAGCGCCTCGAACTGCGGACGGGCCTTGCGGATCAGGTCGTCCAGATCCTGGTTGATCAATTGGTCAATGGGAAGCAGACCAGAAGGCGTTGTCATCGAGTTTACCCCGTAAGTAAGCACTGACTCGTTTCGTGATTGGCAGATCCGGGCATCCTTGCGGGAGAGGCGCAGACCGATCCAGATCCTGGGTCGGTCCCGCCGCGACCACCTTCGATGGCCCGCAGGCCAGCCGGGCGTGCCGGGATCGTTCCGAGGATTATCGTCAATTTATCCGGCGCTCGCGTGTAAATAGTTGGCATGCGGGCAGGTGCGTCCCGACGAAAAAACAACAGGCCGGGGATGAGCGGCGGCAATGGCCTTCATCCCCGGCCTTCCTAGCGGCGCATGAGGCGTCACAGGACGCCGCCATCGTCTCAGGACGCGTTGGCCGCCCGCATGGCCTTCAGGCCCTCTTCCAGGTCAGCGATCAGCGCTTCGGCCGGCTCCAGCCCGCAGTGGATGCGGATCAGCGGTCCCCCCTTCCAGGGCTGGACGCTGCGGCAGCCATCCAGGTGGGCGGGCATGATCAGGCTCTCGAAGCCGCCCCACGAGAAGCCCAGCGCGAAATGGCGCCGGCCATTGCACAGCGCCATGATCGCCGCCGGGGACATCGGCTGCTTCAGCTCGAAGGCAAAGAGCCCGTTGCTGCCCAGGAAGTCGCGCTTGAAGAGCGCATGCTGCGGATGGCTCTCCAGCCCGGGATGCAGCACCCGAACCACGTCCGGCTGCGTCTCCAGCCAGCGGGCCACCGCCAGCGCCGTCTGCTCGTGCATGCGCAGCCGTGCATCGACCGTGCGGATGCCCCGCAGGACCAGCCACGCATCATCCCCCCCTACACAGATGCCCAGCTGCCGCACCGTCGTCCACAGCTGCTGCCACAACGGCTCGCGCACCACCACGGCGCCCATCAGCACGTCGGCATGGCCACACCAGTACTTGGTCAGCGCCGGGATGGAGATGTCCACGCCCCAGTCGAACGGCCGCGCCAGGCGGGGCGAGGCGTAGGTATTGTCGATGGCCGTCAGGATCCCGCGCTGGCGTGCCCAGGCGCAGATGGCCGGCACATCCTGGATCTCGAAGGTGTAGCTGCCCGGGCTTTCCAGATAGATCATCCGGGTGTGAGCGCTTGCCAACTTCTCCAGATCTTCCGGTGTGGCCAGCGGGTCGAAGTAGATGGTGCGCACCCCGAACTTGGCCAGCAGCGTGTCGGCAAAGGTGCGGGCCGGCCCGTAAACCGAATCGCTCATCAGGATCTCGTCACCCGGCGAAGTGAATGCCCACATCACGGTGGAGATGGCAGCCAGGCCGGACGGCATCAGCGCAGCCCGCACGGCATGGGGAGCCCCTTCCAGCTCGGCCACGGCATCCATCAACGCATAGGTGGTCTCGGTGCCGGCCGTGGCGTAGGTGGAATGGTGCAGCTCGCCTCGGTCCGTGCGCCGGCCGGCCTCGATGGCTGCCTGCACCGAATCGAAGATCACGCTGGATGCCCGGACCACGGGCGGGTTGACCACCTTGATGGGGCGGCTGATGCCACGGCCTGCCTGGATTGGCTCACAGCCCGGCACCCTCGGGTGCCCCCCCGGCAAGGCCGACGCCTGATGTTCTTCCGTACCCTGTCTGGAACCGGCGGCCCCGGCAGATTGCTTGTCTGTCACGACGAAACTCCCTATGCACAGATGCACCATCGCGCCTTCATGGCAGCGACGGCAACCAAAAAAGTAAGCGCACACTCTTCGAGTATTCGAGGTATTCCATGCACCTAGGCGCCCTCCCCTGCCCCGGACAGGCATCGTTCAGGCAGATGGTCCGGGGTCGGAAAGCGTCGATGGAAGGCGGGCCACATGAAGCGTGCCAGGAACTCGGAATCCCTTCGATGCGCAGGGGGTCCATTCTGTCAGAAATGCTTCCGTCGGCCCCAGTCAGCCCTCAGACTGCCGACCCCCTGAATTCCGCATGATGGAGTCTGGCGCCACCATCCGGATTCTGTGCTTTGCGCGCCACTGTTTTCGTGCCACCAGCCCGCCATACCCGTCCACGGAAGTCGACTTCAGGAAAGCGCAGGACAGGCTTGCAAAACCCGTTCAGGCAGGCAACCCATCATCAGCCGGATTCCTGCCGATCCGGCGTTTCCGCCTGTCAGGGTGGCTCCATCCTTTCGCATCCTCCACCGCCACACGCGCGTTACCGCCATAGTAGGCGCTCGCTCACGCACATGAAACGGTGCCTGCCCCCCTCCCCTGCCCGCCCCGGGGCCCCGCAGCGCGCGGGGGAAACACCCCGGTTGCTGTCGCCGGCCGGGACCCTTACCAGCGTTTTCCGCAGGGCCCCGTGG
>CAUVLK010000172.1:0-6065 GCA_963552635.1 uncultured Lautropia sp.
TCAGCGAGGCGGCACCCAGTCCCAGCTGCAGCAGCCGGGCTGGGGGCTCCAGAAACAGCAGCCAGGCCATCATGTCTTCCACGTAGGACAGCACCAGCCGGTCCGGCCTTTTGATGTCCATGGCGCCCTGCACCCAGGGCGAGCCGAAGTGCAGGTAGCGGATCCCGTCCAGCTCGGAGAAGCTGATGACGGGCTCGGATGGGGTACGGCGGGCGCTCATGTCAATCGACCCTTCATGACGAAAGCCGGGAGTGTAGCGGCAGGTGCACCGGAAATGCAGAAACGGCGTTCCGCCCGCAGGTGCGGGACAAAACGCCGTTTGTCACAACTACCCCTCGGCAGCCGCGATCAGTGGCTGGAAGCCAGCAGCAGGTCGTTCATGCGGCGCACGAAGCCGACCGGATCTTCCAGCTTGCCGCCGTCAGCCAGTGTGGCCTGGTCGAACAGCAGGCTGGACCAGTCGTCGAAGCGGCCGTCTTCCTGCTTGAGCCGCTTGACCAGCGGGTGCTCGGGGTTGATCTCCAGGATGGGACGGCGGCTGGGCACGTCCTGACCGGCCTGCTTCAGCATCCGCTCCAGCGTGGCGCTCATGTCGCCCTTGTCGGACACCAGGCAGGCGGCCGAATCGGTCAGGCGATGGCTGACCTGCACGTCCTTGACGCGCTCGCCCAGCGTGTTCTTGAGGCGCTCGACCAGGTCCTTGAAGTCGGCGGCCGTTTCCTCGCTGGCCTTGCGCTCGGCCTCATCCTCCAGATCGCCCAGATCCAGCCCGCCACGCGCCACCGACTGCAGCGGCGTGCCGTCGAATTCCTGCAGGTAGCTGAGCATCCACTCGTCCACCCGGTCCGACAGCAGCAGCACCTCGATGCCCTTCTTGCGGAAGATCTCCAGATGCGGGCTCTGGCGTGCGCCGGCCTCGGTATCGGAGGTGATGTAGTAGATGGCCTTCTGGCCGTCCTTCATCCGTGCCTTGTACTGAGCCAGCGAGACCATGCCGTCCGCGTTGCGGATATCGTCATCCAGCGCATCGGCGCCCTGTTCGGCGTTGCCCTCGCCCTTGATGACGGCGTCCTCGACCTCGGTACCCGCCGGTTCGGACGTCCTGGCCTCGGCAGCCGGCACCGTGATGGCGATCGGCTCGCCGGTGGTGCGGAAACGCAGCAGCGCGGCGATCTTCTCGCGGTTCTTCGCGTCCTCGCCCACGCCCTCCTTCAGCACCTGCCCGAAGGCGCGCCAGAAGCGGACATAGTCGGCCTGACGGTTCTCGGCCAGGTCTTCCAGGAGCGTCAGCACGCGCCGGACGTTGCCCTCGCGGATCAGGCGGATGTCACGGCTTTCCTGCAGGATCTCGCGCGAGACGTTGAGCGGCAGGTCGCTGGAATCGACCACGCCGCGCACGAAGCGCAGGTAGGCCGGGATCAGCTGCCCGGCATCGTCCATGATGAAGACGCGCCGCACGTACAGGCGCACGCCGTGGCGCTGCTGGCGATCCCACAGGTCGAAGGGGGCATGCTTGGGAATATAGAGTAGCTGGGTGTACTCGGCACGCCCTTCCACCCGGTTGTGGGTGTAGGCCAGCGGCCCCTCGAAGTCATGGGTGATGTGACGATAGAACTCGTCGTATTCCTTCTCGGTGATCTCGTTGCGCGGACGCTGCCACAGGGCCTTGGCCTGGTTGACGACCTCCCACTCGCCGGTCTCGACCATTTCCTGCTTCTCGGCATCCCACTTCTCGGCCTTCATGCGCACCGGCAGCGCGATGTGGTCGGAATAGCTGCGCACCAGCTGGCGAAGCTTGTAGGGCTCCAGCAGCGAGTCGTATTCATGGCCCTCTTCGGGGTCGGCATCGTTGTCACGCAGGTGCAGCGTGACGGTGGTGCCGCGCTCGGCGCGGGTGATGGTCTCGATGGTGAATTCGCCATCGCCCGTGGACACCCAGCGGATGCCCTGGTCTTCGGCATCGCCGGCACGGCGGCTTTCCACCGTGACCTTCTTGGCCACGATGAACGAGGAATAGAAGCCCACGCCGAACTGGCCGATGAGGTTGGAATCGCGGGCACGGTCGCCCGTGAGCTGGCTGAAGAACTCGCGCGTGCCGGAGCGGGCAATGGTGCCCAGGTTCTTCACGGCCTCGTCACGGTTCATGCCGATGCCGTTATCACGCACGCTGATGGTGCGTGCCTTGCGGTCGGTCTCGATCCAGATGCCCAGATCGCTGTCGCCGCCATAGAGCTTGTCGTTGTCCAGGGCCTCGAAGCGCAGCTTGTCGCAGGCATCGGAGGCGTTGGAGATCAGCTCGCGCAGGAAGATGTCGCGGTTGCTGTAGAGGGAGTGGATCATCAGATCAAGCAGCTGCTTGATCTCGGTCTGGAATCCCAGGGTTTCCTTTTGGGTGTCGCTCATGATGCTTGGTTGTTTTCAGATATCGTGGGAAAGCAGATAGGCGCGACACCTTCTTTTTCAAGGTCCTGGCGGGAAAGAAAATCCCGGACGCGCCCTCCGAGAGCTGGTGGGGTCAGGCCGCCGGCTCGGTGCCGGGCAGCCAGAGCCGCACGTCCTTCCAGCGCGGGTCGAGCTGCTTGCCCTTGCGGCCGCGGGTGCCGGTGTTGGCGGCGATCTCGCGGGTGCTCATCGTGCGGCTCTGCGGCTTGGCCATGCGGCCGGTGCCGGTGACGACAAGGCCGGAGTCGGTCGCGACGATGACCTGGCGCAGTTTCTCCTTCTTCTCCAGGCCTATCAGGGTCACGCCCCGGCCGCCCTTGTGCAGGGTCTTCACCTCGGACACGGAATAGGCCAGCACCCTGCCCTTGTCGCCGCCGCCCTGACCATCGCTCAGACAGACGACGGTGGCATCCGTGCGACTGGCATCGAACAGCACGGGGGGCAGCGGCACGTCGCCTTCTTCCAGCGTGAGGAAGTGCTTGCCGGCCTTCATCCGGCTCTGCCAGTCACTGGCCACACAGGTCAGGCCGTAGCCCTTCTCGGTGGCCAGCAGCACGCCCGCATCGGCCGGGGCGGCAAAGGCATGCAGGATCTGGGAACCGGCCTCCAGCTCGACGAAACTGGTGATGGGCACCCCGTCACCCCGCGCCGAAGGCAGACCCGCCACCGGAATGGAATAGACCCGGCCGTTGCTGGCCAGGGCATGGAGCTGGTCGGTGGTCTTGACCTCGTACGCACCAGCCAGCTCGTCACCGGTCTTGAAGCTGAACTGGCGGGCATCGTGGCCATGGCCCTGACGGGCACGCACCCAGCCTTTGGCCGAGATGATGACGGTGACAGGCTCTTCCACCTGACGGGCCTCGACGGCGGCCTTCTCGGCAGCCTCGATGAGCGTGCGGCGGTCGTCGCCGTAGGTCTTGATGTCGGTCTCGATCTCCTTGATGACGGCCTTCTTCAGCGTGACCTCGCTGCCCAGCAGGCCCTGCAGCTTCTTGCGCTCGTCAAAGAGATCCTTCAGCTCCTGCTCGATGCGGATGGCCTCCAGGCGTGCCAGCTGGCGCAGGCGGATCTCCAGGATGTCCTCCGCCTGGCGCTCGGTCAGCCCGAAGGCCTGCATCAGCGCGGGCTTGGGCTCGTCCGATTCGCGGATGATGCGGATGACCTCGTCGATGTTGAGCAGCACCAGCTGCCGGCCTTCGAGGATGTGGATGCGGTCCTCGACCTTGCCCAGACGGTGGGCGCTGCGCCGGCGCACGGTGTGCAGCCGGAAGTCGATCCATTCCTGCAGGATCTCGGTGAGCGTCTTCTGGCGTGGCCGCTTGTCCTGGCCCAGCATCACCAGGTTGATGGACACCGAGGTTTCCAGACTGGTGCAGGCCAGCAGCGTGTTGACCAGCAGCGCCTGCTCGATGCGGGAGGTCTTGGGCTCGAAGACCAGGCGCACGGCAGCCTCACGACCGCTTTCGTCACGCACCGCATCCATCACGTTCAGGATCTGCGACTTGGCCTGCAGCTGCTCAGGTGTGAGGGCCTTCTTGCCGCTGCGCACCTTCGGATTGCTCAGCTCCTCGACCTCTTCCAGCACCTTCTGGGACGAGACGCCATGTGGAAGCTCGTCGACAACCAGCTGCCACTGGCCCCGGGCCAGTTCCTCGATGTGATAGCGGGCACGCACGCGGATGGAGCCCCGGCCGCTGCGATAGGCCTCGGCCAGGTCCGCACTGCTGCTGATGATCTGGCCGCCGCCCGGAAAGTCGGGGCCGGGCATGATCTGCATCAGCGCCTCGTGCGACAGCTTCGGGTCGCGGATGAGGGCGATGGCGGCCTGGGCCACCTCCACCAGGTTGTGCGACGGGATCTCGGTGGCCATGGCCACGGCAATGCCCGAAGCGCCGTTGAGCAGGATCATCGGCAGCCGCGCCGGCAGCAGTTCCGGCTCGGTGGCCGAGCCGTCGTAGTTGGGCACGAACTCCACCGTGCCCTGGTCGATCTCGTCGAGCAGCAGGCGGGCATACTGCGTGAGCCGTGCCTCGGTGTAACGCATGGCAGCCGCGCCGTCACCATCGCGCGAACCGAAGTTGCCCTGGCCGTCGACCAGGGGGTAGCGCAGGCTGAAGTCCTGTGCCATGCGCACCATCGCGTCGTAGGCGGCGGAGTCCCCGTGCGGGTGATACTTGCCCAGCACGTCACCCACCACCCGGGCCGACTTGACCGGCTTGGCAGCAGGCCCCAGCCCCATCTCGTGCATGGCAAACAGGATGCGCCGCTGCACGGGCTTCTGGCCATCGCTCACGTCGGGCAGCGCACGGCTGCGGATGGTGGAGATGGCGTAGTCCAGGTAGGCCCGCTCCGCATAGCGGGCCAGTGTCAGGCCATCGGTGCTCTCTTCCTCGTCGAGGATGATCTCGGTATCCATTCAGTCTCGATCCGTCGGCCAGCCGCAGCCGGCCCGTTGAATTCAGTCAGACGTCGGCACGTGCCTGATCGCCGTGCTCTTCCAGCCAGCTGCGCCGGCCGGCGGCCTCGCCCTTGCCCATCAGGAGCGTGAACTGCGCCTCGGTGTCGGACACGGGCACGGCGCCATAGCGCACCTGCGACAGGCTGCGAGTGGCCGGATTCAGCGTGGTCTCCCACAGCTGCTCGGCCGTCATCTCGCCCAGGCCCTTGAAGCGCGACACGGTCCAGCTGCCCTCGCGCATGCCGTCCTTGCGCAGCTTTTCTTCGGTGTGCTGCAGTTCACGGGCATCCAGGCAGTAGATCTTCCGCAGCGGCTGCTTGCCGCGCGCGGGCACGTCCACCCGGTACAGCGGCGGGCGTGCGACGTAGATGTGCCCCGCGTCGATGAGCGCCGGGAAGTGCCGGAAGAACAGCGTGAGCAGCAGCACCTGGATGTGCGAGCCATCCACATCGGCGTCCGACAGGATGCAGATCTTGCCGTAGCGCAGGCCGGACAGGTCGGGGCTGGCCCCGCGCGGGTGAGGATCGACCCCGATGGCCACGGCGATGTCGTGGATCTCGTTGTTGGCAAACAGTCGGTCGGGCTCGGTCTCCCAGGTGTTGAGCAGCTTGCCGCGCAGCGGCAGCACGGCCTGGTTCTCCTTGTCGCGCCCCATCTTGGCTGAGCCGCCAGCGGAATCGCCCTCCACCAGAAACAGCTCGTTGTGCGCGGTGTCGGTGCTCTCGCAGTCGGTGAGCTTGCCTGGCAGCACGGCCACACCCGAGCCCTTGCGCTTCTCGACCTTCTGGGCCGAGCGCTGGCGCGCCTGCGCCTGGCGGATGACCAGCTCGGCCAGCTTCCGGGCCTGGTCGACGTGCTGGTTGAGCCAGAACTCGAACTGGGTGCGCACGGCCCCGGAGACCAGCCGCACGGCATCGCGCGAGCTGAGCCGCTCCTTGGTCTGGCCCTGGAACTGCGGGTCCAGCACTCGGGCCGACAGCACGAAGCTGGCGCGCGCGAAAGCATCCTCGGCCATCAGTCGCACGCCCTTGGGCTGCAGGTTGTGCAGTTCGATGAAGCCGCGGATGGCCGTGAAGAGCCCCTCGCGCAGACCGGATTCATGCGTGCCGCCGGCCGGCGTGGGAATGAGGTTCACGTAGGATTCGCGCGCCAGCGGTCCGGTCTC
>CAUVLK010000173.1:0-6063 GCA_963552635.1 uncultured Lautropia sp.
GGCTGGGGCGCATGGCGTGCGGAGCGCATCGCCACACCCAGCGCCTGCCCATGGTCAGCCGCCACCTGAAGCCGGCGCAGCGCGGCATGGCTGGCTCCCTCGGGCCAGCCCAGCACGGCCGCACAGCTGCCCGACCGCAAGCACTGTTCGAAGGCCCAGAGTGCATCGGCCGGCTCGGGAGCATGGATGATCTCCAGCCGGGACAGCATGACGCCCGCCCGCTGCCAGGCAATGGCACAGGGCACGAAGGGCGGCGCCACCAGCACCACCCGGCCGCCGGCCCGCGACAGCCGCGCCAGCACCGGCCACAGCAGCCGCAGCTCGGACAGCCCCGGCGCCGGCGACAGCACCTCGGACAGCGAGGCGGCCGGCCATCCTCCCATCGGCAATACCGCATCCAGCGCCCTGATGCCCGTGGCAATGCCGGCGGCCAGCGGTAGCGATGCCGCCTGCCATTGCCAGACCTGCCGGCCCGCCAGCAGGCTGGCCAGCGTGACCGGCGAAGCCCGGGAAGGATCCGGCAGGGCCGCAGTGGCCTGAGACGTGGCGATCATCTGTCCCATGGGAAGCCCCCTGCTCAGGGACGGCGCAGCAGGCCGCAGTAGATGCCCTCGATGGCGAAGTCTTCCCAGGGGGAGGGATCGATGGGCACATGCCGGGCATTGCGTGGCAGCAGCCGCACCTGGCCGTTGTGCTGCCAGAGCCGCTTGATGGTGATGCCCCCATCAACCCGGGCAATGACGATCTGGCCGTGCAGCGCCTGCGGCGTGGCCTTGCCGGCCACCAGGTCACCGTCGAGGATGCCGTCGTCGATCATCGAATCCCCCTGCACGCGCAGCAGGAAATCGGGCCGGGGCGAGAACAGCCAGCGGTCGATCTTCAGATGGCGCTCGATGCGGTCTCCGGCGAGGATCGGCTGACCGGCCGCCACCCGGCCTACCAGCGGCAGTCGCAGGGTATCGGCCCCGTCATCGGCTTCCTCGCCCCGTCCTGCATCCGTCCCGGCAGGGGCCGCGCCTTGCAGCAGCCGGATGCCCCGTGCCTTGCCGGGGCTGAGTTCGATGAGGCCGCGCGCCGCCAGTGCCTGCAGGTGCTTGGCCGCCCCGGCGGGACTGGCCCAGCCGAAGGCGTGCATCAGTTCATGCAGGGTAGGGGGCAGGCCATGGGTCTGCAGATGCCGGTGCAGGAAGTCCAGCACCTGGCGCTGGCGTTCGGTGAGTGCTCGCATGGTGTAAATTATTACACCAATATCTCCCCGACGTCATCCTTCATCAGGGCCGCATCCCCATCGCGCGCGCCCACGGCCGGATGTGGTTCATCGGACGGCTGCTTCTGCAGCCAGTCATCCAGCGCCTCCACCGCCATCGGCCGGGCCAGCAGGTAGCCCTGCAGCTCGTCGCACTGCAGGACCAGCAGGATGTCGCGCTGCCCCTCGGTCTCCACGCCCTCGGCCACCACCCGCAGTCCCAGCTGATGGGCCAGCTGGATCACCGCCCCCACGATGGCCCGCGCATCTGGACGTACCTCGATGTCGGCCACGAAGCTGCGGTCGATCTTCAGCTGCCGGGCAGGCAGCTGTCGCAGGTAGCTGAGGCTGGAATAGCCGGTCCCGAAATCGTCGATCGACAGGTAGACGCCGATGCGCGAGAGTTCCTCGAAGGCACGCTGGGTGCTCTCGATGTCCTCCATCGCCACCGATTCGGTGATCTCGCACAGCAGCTGGCTGGGCATCACCTGGTAGCGGGCCAGCGCGGACTCGATGCGCGGCACCAGCTCCTCGGTGCGCAGCTGGTGGACCGACAGGTTGATCGCCACATTCATCGAAAGCCCTTCGTCGGCCCAGACGCGCATCTGGCGGCAGCTTTCCTCGATCACCCAGTTGCCCAGCCCGTTGATCAGCCCGAAGCGCTCGGCAATCGGGATGAACACGTTGGGTCCCACCATGCCGCGCGTGGGGTGATGCCATCGCAGCAGCGCCTCCACGCCCTGCAGCCGTCCCAGTCGGGCATCGATCTTGGGCTGATAGTGCAGCTGCAGCTCGCCACGCTCCAGCGCATGACGCAGGTCATGCTGCAGGCTCAGCTGCTCCTGCAGTCCCTCGTTCATCCGCGACTCGAAAAGCGCATAGGTATTGCCACCGGCCCGCTTGGCGGTGTACATCGCCGCATCGGCGTTCTGCACCAGCTTCATGCGGTCGCCATGCTCCGGGTACAGCGCCACCCCCACCGAACCGGAGAGCGTCACCTGGTGGCCCTGAACTTCCAGCGGCTGCGCCAGCACCTGGATCACCCGGTTGGCCAGGCTGGCGCAATCGGCCACGTCCGAGACATCCTCCGCCAGCAGCACGAACTCGTCACCGCCGATGCGGGCCACCGTGTCGCTGTCCCGCGTGGCCGTGCGCAGCCGACGGGCAGCCTCCTTCAGCACCTCGTCACCCACCGCGTGGCCCAGCATGTCGTTGATCGGCTTGAAGCCGTCCAAGTCCACGAACAGCACGGCCAGCTTGCACGGCTCGCGCCGCGCGCGGCTGTCGTCGTCACGGTCGTAGCGCTGCATCGCGTGCAGCAGCCGATCCTCGAAGAGCATGCGATTGGGCAGCCCGGTCAGCGGATCGATGAAGGCGCGTCGGCGCAGTTCCTCATTGGCCGATTCCAGCTGCAGGTTGGCCTTCGTGAGCGCCTTTCGCCCCCGCCAGAAAAAGAGCAGCAGCGCCACATGAGAGACGAGGATGACGACCAGCACCGAAGTCACCACCACGCCGGAAAGATGGAAATCAGGCAGGAATTCCAAGACGGGGCTCACCCAGAGAAAGGATGTCGGTGTGGCGGCGCCATGCCGGCCCTCCACACGGATCGACCCGAACATAAAGGAATAATTTCCGGCCCCGCGCAGCCATCCGCCTGCCGGCATCCCATGCCGACCGGTGGCGTTCCGGCACGGGCATCACCCCGGATCGAGCGGTCATCAAATCCCACTACAAAAGGCCGAATCTGCCCCCCGAAACCAGCCCGGCAGATAGACTAGAGGGGTCGTGGAGCTTGACCGGGCCACGGCCTCACGGCGCGTCCCGTGACAATCCATGGTCGGACAGCCAATCGCCTTCCGATACATGACGACCCAATAATCAGAATCCTGACCATACGGATCCCTTACGCCATGAGCGACGTCGCACTCACCATCAGCCTGCTGTCCCTGGTCGCCATCCTTGGTCTTGGCATCGGTCACATCCGCCTGCGCGGCGTCAGCCTGGGCATCGGCGGGGTGCTGTTCGGCGGCATCATCGTCGGACACTTTCTCACCCGCCACAATTTCGCGCTCAATGAGCACACGATGCACTTCATCCAGGAGTTCGGGCTCATCCTGTTCGTCTACACGATCGGCATCCAGGTGGGGCCAGGCTTCTTTTCCTCGCTGCGCCAGAGCGGCCTGCGCCTGAACGGCGTGGCCATGGCCATCGTCGGCCTGGGTGGCGTCATGGTCATCCTGCTGCACCTGCTGCTGGACATCCCGCTGGCCGTCATTCTCGGCATCTTCTCCGGTGCCGTCACCAACACGCCCTCGCTGGGCGCAGGCCAGCAGGTGCTGGCCGAACTCAGCGGCGAGAGCAGCGCCGAGATCATGGGCATGGGCTACGCCATCGCCTACCCGATCGGCATCCTGGGCATCCTGTTCTCCATGTGGCTCATCCGCATCGTGTTCCGCATCGACGTGAATGCCGAGGCACGCCAGTACGAGGAAAGCCTCTCCCAGCGCCAGCATGGCCTGGAGAGCTGCAACGTGCGCGTCACCAACACCAATCTGGATGGCCTGCAGATCGCCGAGATCCCCGACTTCGAGCGCCACGACGTGATGTATTCGCGTCTCAAGCGCGGCGAGCAGTTCTTCATCCCGCGCGTGCACACCCGGCTGCAGATGGGTGACGTGCTGCATCTGGTCGGCAGCCCGGCCGCCCTCAAGCGCATGCAGGTCATCATCGGCGAACTGGCCGATGTCAGCACCTCCACCCGGGGCACGCCCTACCGCTCGGTCCGTGCCGTCGTCACCAACGACGCCGTCATCAGCAAGAAGATCCGCCACCTCGACCTGCAGTCGCACTACGACGTGGTGATCTCCCGGCTCAACCGCGCCGGCATCGAGCTGGTTCCCACCGGCGGCATGGCCCTGCAGTTCGGCGACGTGATCAACCTGGTCGGCCGCCAGGAAGACATCGACACCGTGATGGCCCTGGTGGGCAACGCCCAGCAGAAGCTGCAGCAGGTGCAGATGATGCCCATCTTCATCGGCATCGGCCTGGGCGTGCTGCTGGGCTCCATCCCCCTCTACGTGCCCGGCCTGCCGGTGGCGCTCAAGCTCGGCCTGGCCGGCGGCCCGCTGGTGGTGGCCATCATCCTGGCCCGTATCGGCAGCCTGGGCAAGCTCTACTGGTTCATGCCCCCCAGCGCCAACCTGGCGCTGCGCGAGATCGGCATCGTGCTGTTCCTGGCCGTGGTGGGCATCAAGGCCGGCGGCCACTTCTTCCACACGCTGCTCAGTCAGGATGGCGTGTCCTGGCTGGGGTATGGTGCCCTCATCACCATCGTGCCGCTGCTGATCGTGGGCATGCTGGCCCGCGGCGTGGGCAAGATGAACTACCTGACGCTCTGCGGCCTGCTCTCCGGCGCCATGACCGATCCCCCGGCGCTGGCCTTTGCCAACGGCATCAAGGAAGACAGCGGCGCCCCCGCACTGGCCTATGCCACCGTCTACCCGCTGGTGATGTTCATGCGCATCATCCTGCCGCAGCTGCTGGCCGTGCTGCTGTGGGCGGGAGGCTGAGGATCCGCTGACAGGGCAGGGCGAACACGCCCCGGCATCCCGGGAGGATCCTGCCAACGGGAGTAGACTGGAACGTTCCGGGCCCCACGGCCCACCTTCAGGGAGGAGGCACCATGTCCAGCTGGATCGATCACACCATCTGGTGGCATGTCTACCCCCTGGGCTTTGCCGGTGCACCCATACGTCCCACGGCCGAGGAACGGGCGCTGTCTCCCCGACTGGACCGCCTGTTGCCGTGGCTCGACTACCTCATCAAACTGGGCGCCAACGGCCTGGCCCTGGGGCCCATCTTCCAGTCCGAGAGCCACGGCTACGACACCGTGGATTTCTTCCGCATCGACCCCCGTCTGGGCGACGATGCCACCTTTGATCGGCTGGCCCGCGCCTGCCAGGAACGCGGCATCCACCTGATGCTCGATGGCGTGTTCAACCACGTTGGCACCGGCCACCCGCTGTTCCAGGCTGCGCTTGCAGGCAACGACCCCGATGCCGAGGCGATGTTCCGCATCCACCGCACCGAAACCGGCGTCCGCTACGACGACTTCGAGGGCCACCAGGCGCTGCCCGCTCTCAATCACGATTCACCGGTCGTCGCCGATCGGGTGGTCGATGTCATGTGCCACTGGCTGCGGCGGGGCGCCTCAGCCTGGCGGCTGGATGCCGCCTATGCCGTCAAGCCCGAATTCTGGGCCCGGGTGCTGCCGCGCGTGCGCGCCGAATTCCCCGACGTCTGGATCGTCGGCGAAGTGATACACGGTGATTATCCGGACATCGTGCGCCGCTCCGGCATGGATTCCGTCACCCAGTACGAGCTGTGGAAGGCCGCCTGGAGCTCGCTGCTGGATGGCAACTTCTTCGAGCTGGATTGGTGCCTGAAGCGCCACAACGACTTCCTGGCCAGCTTCGTGCCGATGACCTTCATTGGCAACCACGATGTCACCCGCATTGCCAGCCGAATCGGCAACGACAAGGCCGCCCTGGCCGCCACCATTCTCTTCACCGTGGGTGGTATCCCATCCATCTACTACGGCGACGAACAGGCCTTTCGGGGCGTCAAGACCGACAGGGAAGGGGGTGATGACGAGGTGCGGCCCGCCTTTCCCGACACGCCAGTGGCGCTGTCCCCCCTGGGCGAGCCCATGCGCCAGATTCATCATGACCTGATCGGCCTGCGCCGTCGCAACCCCTGGCTGGTGAACGCCACCACCACACCCACCCAGGTGGAAGCGCGCACCTTCGTCTACGACG
>CAUVLK010000174.1:0-6013 GCA_963552635.1 uncultured Lautropia sp.
CTGCCACAGCTTGTGCGGCTCCAGTTCCAGACCCACCAGGAACAGCATCATCACCACACCGAATTCGGCCACGTGCTGGATGCTCTCGGTCTCCTGGCCCACCAGGCCGAAGACCGGACCGATCAGGACGCCGGCGATCAGGTAGCCCAGGACGGAACCCAGTCCCAGTCGCTTGGAAAGCGGCACGGCGACGGCCGCCGAAGCCAGGTAGATGAATGCGCTGAGCAGCAGGGAGGTCATGAAGGATCCTTCGGGGAGCGGGCCAGGGGCAGGGTGCCGGTGGGATTCGATTCTAGCGATTGATGAGGGCGTGAGGCTGCACGGTTGCGATGACCGGACAGTCTGCGGGCGACATCCGGGGGGAACGTTGCCGCCGGACTGCAGCAAGGGCGTCGACGATGAGCGTCCGGAAGACGGCCTGCGACCGATCGTCAGGGGAGGAATGGGCAGCCTGTCATGCGTGAAGCACGTTCCATGATGCGGCCCCTCGGTCACACGCCAGGGGGGCGAGGCGGTATATTCCCCACTTGCCTTGCAGACAACATCCTTCCAGAGGGAGAACGGCGATGGTTTCCCGATCGATATGCCAGCCGACCCGCTTCGGCGTGGACGAGGTGGTGGCGCAGCTGCGCGAGCGGCGCGAAAGCTCGTTGCGCGCGCGTCAGAACGGCAACAGCCGTCCACCGCTGCTGCCTTCGCGCCCGGTGCTTGCCGAGGTCGTGAACGGCCTGGCGGCGGCGCTCTTTCCGCACCGGCTGGGCCGGCCCGACCTGTGCTCCGAGAACATCGACCACTACGTGGGCTACACGCTGGACCTGGCGCTCTCTGCGCTGCACCAGCAGGTGCGGCGCGAGCTGCTCTTCAGGGCAGGCGGTGAAACGCTCTCGCCGCAGGATGACGAACGGGCCATGGAGGTGGTCCGTCATTTCAGCCAGGCACTGCCCGAGGTGCGCGAGCTGATCGACAGCGACGTGACGGCTGCCTTCCAGGGTGATCCGGCTGCCAGCAGCAAGGACGAGGTGCTCATCTGCTACCCGGGCATCTGGGCGATGATCCACCATCGGCTGGCGCACCTGCTCTACCGGCAGGGCATCACGCTCACCGCGCGGGTGATGTCCGAACTGGCCCATTCCTCCACCGGCATCGACATCCACCCGGGCGCGCAGATCGGCGATCATTTCTTCATCGACCACGGCACGGGTGTCGTCATTGGCGAAACGGCCGTCATCGGTCGCCATGTGCGCCTCTATCAGGCCGTCACGCTGGGTGCCAAGCGCTTCACCCAGAGCGAGGACGGCTCGCTGGTCAAGGGCGAACCGCGCCATCCCATCGTCGAGGACGAGGTGGTCATCTACGCGGGTGCCACCGTGCTGGGGCGCGTCACCATCGGCCGCGGCTCGGTCATCGGCGGCAATGTCTGGCTCACGCGCAGCGTGCCGCCCGGCAGCATGGTCTCGCAGGCGGGCGCCGTCACGGCGCCGGAAGTGGCCGAGGGGCGCATTCCCAACGACGCGGAGCTCTGGCGCGCCTTCGGGATCTGATCATGAGCATCCTCATCGAGCACCTGAACAAGCGCTTCGGCCAGACCGTGGTCTGCGACGACATCTCCCTGGAGATCCCGTCAGGGTCGCTGGTGGCACTGCTGGGGCCGTCCGGCTCGGGCAAGACCTCGCTGCTGCGCATCATTGCCGGGCTGGAAGTGCCCGACAGAGGTCGCGTGCTGTTCCATGGTGAGGACGCCACCCATGCCGATCCGCAGGCGCGCGGCGTGGGCTTCGTCTTCCAGCACTATGCGCTCTTCAACCACATGACGATCTTCGAGAACGTCGCCTTCGGGCTGCGGGTGATGCCGCGCAAGCGCCGCCCTGACGAGGCCGAGATCCAGCGCCGCGTGCACGCGCTGCTCTCGCTCGTGCAGCTGGACTGGCTGGCCGATCGCTACCCGTCGCAGCTCTCGGGCGGGCAGCGCCAGCGCATTGCACTGGCCCGCGCCCTGGCGGTCGAGCCCCGCGTGCTGCTGCTGGATGAACCCTTCGGAGCGCTGGACGCGCAGGTGCGCAAGGAGCTGCGTCGCTGGCTGCGCCGCATGCACGACGAGATGAACATCACCAGCGTCTTCGTCACCCACGACCAGGACGAGGCCATGGAGGTGGCTGATCGGGTCGTGGTGCTCAACCGGGGGCGCGTCGAGCAGGTCGGCACGCCCGACGAGGTCTACGACCATCCAGCCACGCCCTTCGTGCTGAAGTTCCTGGGGGATGTGAACCTGTTCCGCGGGCATTTCCATGCCGTGCATGCGCCCGGGCAGACGGCCGAAAAGACCTCGGTCGACGAAAACACGGTCTATGTGCGTCCGCACGAGATCGAGGTGGTGGATGAGCCTGCCGCCGACACGCTGGCCGTCGAGTTCTCGCAGGCGCTGACCGTCGGCCCGCGCACCCGGCTGGAACTGCGTCGCCCTGATGACGGCAGCTTCATCGACGTGGAGATGCCGCGTGAGGCCTGGCAGCAGCTGCAGCAGCGCCAGGACGTCAAGCGGGGTCAGCTGCTGCACCTGCGTGCCCGGCAGGAGACGCGCTTCGAGGCGGGGGCCGACTGGTCCAACGCCCATCCTCAGCCGGTGGACCCGGCCGCGATGATCTGAGGCCGCACGGCGCCCGTGCCTGCCTGCCGGGCAGGCGATCTCGGGACGGACTTCGACCGGCACGGATGCCGTGCCAGCCGCCGTTCAGATCTGGAAATCGATGCCCGGCATCTGCAGGGCAGCCTGTTCCACCACCTCGCGGGTCAGCGGCGAGGCGAAGGTCTCGATGAAATCGTAGACATAGCCCCGCAGGAAGGCGCCGCGCCGGAAGGCCAGGCGCGTCACGTTGACCGGGAACAGGTGGCCGGCGTCGATGGCGCGCAACCGTGTGTCGCGTTCCTCGTCGAAGGCAATGGAGGCGATGATGCCGATGCCCAGGCCCAGCTCCACATAGGTCTTGATCACGTCGGCATCCATGGCCGTCAGCACCACGTCGGGCTCCAGGCCGCGTACCCGGAAGGCCTCGTCGATGTGCAGCCGCCCCGTGAAGCCGGGGCTGTAGGTGATGATCGGGAAGGTGGCCACGCGCTCCAGCGTCAGCTCCGGATCGTTCAGCAGCGGATGGTTGGGGGGCACGACCACGCTGTGTGTCCAGCGATAGCAGGACAGCGTCACCAGCCCGTCATAGTCGGTCAGTGCCTCGGTCGCGATGCCGATGTCGGCTTCGCCGCTGAGCAGCATCTCGGCCACCTGCTGGGGCGATCCCTGGTGCAGGTTCAGCTGCACGTCGGGGTAACGGCGGCGGAAGTCATGGACTGCATCGGGCAGCGCGTAGCGGGCCTGGGAATGCGTGGCCGAGATCGACAGCTTGCCGGCCGATTGCTGGGAATATTCCTCGCCCACCCGAAGCAGGTTCTCGGCACCGCTCAGAATGCCCTCGATGATCGGTACGGCCACCGTACCGGCATGGGTGAGCGAGGTGAGGCGCTTGCCGGTACGCACGAACAGCTCGAAGCCCAGCTCCTGCTCCAGCTCGCGGATCTGGCGGCTGACGCCGGGCTGCGACGTGTGCAGCGCACGTGCCACCTCAGTCAGGTTGAAGCCGCGTCGGACGGCCTCACGGACCGAACGCAATTGCTGGAGATTCATGGTGTCGTGTCAGGCAGATGAGACGACACCGATGATAGCTGCAACGACAGCAAGGATATTGGCGCAGCCGTCTGCAGGCGGGCGCCTGCATCGGCCAGCAAATAAGTTCATGCGGAAAGCGCATGACCGCCCTGGGGCAGGCGGTCAGCCAGTCTTTCCTGCAGGCGGATGCTCAGAAGCGGAAGCCGGACGGCGCCCCAGTGCCATTCGAAGTGCCGCCCGAGCTGCCGCTCGGATCACGCCGTTCGCCACCAGCCGGCAGCACTTCGCTGGCGTCGATGATCCGTGGGGGCTGGCGGAAGGCCGTGGCGCCTTGCATCGGAATGTCCGGCGACAGGTTGGCGGCCGCCGGATACTGGTAGGAGGAGGGCAACACCGATTCGGTCGGATAGCGTGCGCTATCCAGCATCCGGTTCCAGGCATTGGCCTCGTAGCCCACGCTGCGCTGGCTGCCCACGCTGATGGCGGGGAAGCCGTTGCCGGAAAAGCCCAGGGCCTTGAAGCGCTCGAAGTCGGCGTTGCTGGTCACCTTCCATTCCTGGAAGGGGATGCCGCGCAGGCGCAGGTGCTGGGCGGCCATTTGGCAGGGCTGGCAGTCATTGGCCACGTACAGCGCCACCGGATTGGCCCGCGCTGCCTCACGCAGTGCCAGTGGAAACTGCAGGGTAGGATCGACCGGCGCCTTGACCGCAGGCGTCACCGTGAGGCCGCCCGGACGGCGCAGTGCCACCGCGCTCTCGTCCGGCGGGTGGTCACCATAGACGACGTTGCCGTTCTGGTCGATCCACTTGTACTCGGCGGCGGCACCCGGCAGTGCTGCCAGGCCACCGGCCGTCACCACGAGCAGGGATGCCGCAAGCGCTTTCATCGAAATCCTTGTGTTCAGGGGATATCGGGAAGGGCACTTCCGTGCATCAGCCATCCTCCCGGGATCCGGAGCGCCCATGGCGTTCCGGTCCCCGGGGGGCGCTGCCTTCCCTAGGCTTCTTCTACCATCCCATTATGCCGAAGCAGGGCGTCCAGCTCGGGGGCCCGTCCTCTGAACGCGCGGAACGAGTCGATGGCCGGTCGGCTGCCGCCCACAGAGAGTATCTCTGCCAGGAAACGCCGGCCCACAGCCGGCTCGAAGAGGCCTTCTTCCTCGAAGGCGGCATAGCAGTCGGCCGACAGCACTTCGGCCCACTTGTAGCTGTAGTAGCCCGCCGCATAGCCGCCGGCAAAGATGTGGCTGAAGCTGTTCTGGAAGCGGTTGAAAGCAGGCGGCAGCAGCACGGCCACCTCGGCGCGCACCTTGTCCAGGATGCGCTGGACCGGGTCGGTCTCGCCGGCTGCCAGTGCCCGGGCTGCCTGCTGGTGCAGCGTCATGTCGAAGAGCGCGAACTCGATCTGTCGCAGTGTCTGCAGGCCGGCCTGGAAATTGCGGGCAGCCAGCATCCGGTCAAAGAGCGCACGCGGCATCGGCTCGCCCGTCTTCACATGGTGGGTCATCGATTCCACGATGTCCCATTCCCAGGCCCAGTTCTCCATGAACTGGCTGGGCAGCTCCACGGCATCCCATTCCACCCCCGAAATGCCCGAGACCGCCAGCGTGTCCACCTGCGTCAGCATGTGGTGCAGGCCGTGGCCGAACTCGTGGAAGAGCGTGGTCACGTCGTCGTGGGTGAGCAGGGCAGGCTGGCCGTTGACCGGCGCCTGGAAGTTGCACACCAGATAGGCCACCGGTGTCTGCACGACGGCGCCTTCCTCGTGCTGGCGGCCGCGGCAGTCGTTCATCCAGGCACCCGGCTGCTTGGCCTCGCGGGCGTACAGGTCCAGATAGAACTGCCCCACCAGCCGGTCACCGGCACTGATGCGATAGAAGCGCACGTCCGGATGCCAGCCCTCGGCCTGGTCCTCGGTGATCGACACCCCGAAGAGCCGCTCCACCAGCCCGAAGAGCCCGTCCAGCACGCGGGGCAGCGCAAAGTACTGCTTCACCTCGTTGTCCGAGAACGAATAGCGCGCCTGCTTGAGGGCCTCGCTGGCATAGGCGATGTCCCAGGCCTGCAGTTCGGGCAGCCCCAGCTTCTCGGCCGCAAAGGCACGCAGCCCGGCCAGATCGCGCTCGGCGAAGGGGCGGGCACGCCGCGCCAGGTCACGCAGGAACTGCTCCACCTGGGCCGGGGAGTCGGCCATCTTCGGCACCAGCGACAGTTCGGCGTAGCTGGCCAGGCCCAGAAGTTGTGCCTTCTCTTCGCGCAGCGCCAGGATCTTCTGGATCAGCGCGGTGTTGTCCTGCGGGCTGCCTTCGGCCGCCCGGGTGGCATAGGCACGGTAGAGCGCCTCGCGCAGGCTGCGGTC
>CAUVLK010000175.1:0-5993 GCA_963552635.1 uncultured Lautropia sp.
GTGGCGGCCGTGGCCGTCGACGGCCAGCCCACCCTGGTGGGCCGCGAGCAGGCCTCCAGCGACCGTCCCGAGCTGACGGCCGCCCAGGTGGTCGTTGCCGGTGGCCGGGGGCTGGGCAGTGCCGAGCAGTTCCAGGCCGTGCTGGAGCCGCTGGCCGACCGGCTGGGTGCGGCCCTGGGGGCCTCGCGCGCAGCGGTGGACGCCGGCTATGCGCCCAACGACTGGCAGGTGGGCCAGACCGGCAAGATCGTTGCGCCACAGCTCTACATTGCGGCCGGCATCTCGGGGGCCATCCAGCACTTGGCCGGCATGAAGGACAGCCGCATCATCGTGGCCATCAACAAGGATGAAGAAGCACCCATCTTCAGCGTGGCCGACTATGGCCTGGTGGCCGATCTCTTCGAGGCCGTGCCTGCGCTGACCGCGAAGCTGGGCTGATCGTCCGATCGCTTCTCCGGACGGCGGAGCGTGACATTCGTCACGTTCCGCCGTTGTCGTTTCCGGCCATGGAAAGGACTCCGACGTTTTGGCGATTCTTGAGACCTGGTTGCTTGCCGTGGAGCAGGGCGCCGATCAAGAATGCCTGCCGCTGGTGCCCGGCCGGGCGCCTTTCGTCAGGAGACGTGGAAATGGAAACGAAATTTGCGGTGGGCCGTCTGGTGCTGTCCTGTGCCGCCGTGGCTATGAGTGGTCTGCTGGCGGCGGGCGCCGCCCAGGCTGAAACCGTCACCAAGGTCTATCAGTCGCGCATGCACGATGGTTCGCTGAGCTTCGGCGACAAGCCCGCCCAGGGCGCCATCGAGACCGAAAGCCGCGACTACCGGCTGCCCGACGCCCCGCCGGCTGCCGTGCTGGAAGCCGAGCGTCGCAACTGGGCCGAGCAGAACCGGGCCTTCGAGCAGCGCTACACCGACCGCCTGGCCATCGAGGCCATGCAGGAACGTCAGCGCAAGCTGGAGACCATGCTGCTGCGCGGTGCCAGCGCCGCCGCTCCCGCCGAGACGCTGGTCTACGGGGGCGCCCCCGTGGTCTGGGGCGCGCCGCACATCCGCCCCATGCCCCCCATGGCCGCCCAGCCCGGAGGCGCGGTCTATCGCAGCTCGCCCGGTGCCGTGAACGGCCGTGGCGCACCGTTCCTGTCCAGCGGCTTCCAGGCGCATCCGGCGTATTGATACCTGGACGTCTCAAATGAAAAACCCCGGCAGCGCAGAAGGCTGTCGGGGTTTTTTGTTGGGGGCCATCAGGGCATCCAGGTCGGGCCTGCGTGTGTGGTGCGTGGCCGGGTGTCAGTTGCGTAGGGCGTGACCGGGTGTCACCCACGCGAGGCCTGGTCGGCAGGGCAGTGGCCGCTTTCAGGACCCGCTGCTTTCAGGCGTCCGCGGCCGGTGTGGCCTCTTCCTTGGCGGGCTCCTTCAGCCGTGTCACCAGCAGCTGGTCGATGCGATGGTGGTCGATGTCGACGACCTCGAACTTGTAGCCGCCATAGGTCACGGTGTCGGTAAGCTTGGGCATGCGGCGCAGGCTGTACATCATGAAGCCGGCCAGGGTCTCGTAGTTGCTGTCCTCGGGCAGTGCCTCGATGTCCAGCACCCGCAGCACGGTCTCCACCGGGGTCAAGCCGTCGATCAGCCAGCTGTTGTCGTCGCGCTTGACGATCTGCCGCTGGTTGTCGTTGACCAGATCGCCCATCACGGTGCTCATCACGTCATTGAGGGTGATCAGACCCACCACCAGCGCGTATTCGTTCAGCACGATGGCGATGTCCTCACGGCTGGCCCGGAAGTGGTTCAGCAGCTCGGACAGCGTGAGCGAATCCGGGATGGTCAGCACCGGCTTGATCCACGGTGCGCCCTTGAGCGTCAGCGGCTCGTTGTTCAGGATGCGGGCCAGCAGATCCTTCGATTCCACGTAGCCGACGATGCGGTCGATCTCGTCATCGCAGACCAGGAAGCGGGAATGGGCCAGCTGGGCAATCTGCTCGCGGATCTCCTGCTCGGTTTCCTGCAGCGTGAGGTAGGCGATGCTCTCGCGCGTGGTCATGGCTGACGACACCAGCCGCGATTCCAGCTCGAACACGTTCTCGATCAGGTGGTACTCGGTGTCGGGCAGCACACCGGCCTCGGCGCCGGCATCCACAACGGCCGAGATGTCGTCGAAGGTGAGTTCGTCGGTACGTTGCGCCGGCAGCCCGAACAGCGAGATCAGCTTGTCCGAGAGCGTGTTGAAGATCCAGACGATGGGCTTGAACAGTACGATGCAGCCGTGCAGGGGGCGCACCAGCCGCCGGGCCAGTCGCTCGGGGGCCAGCATGGCAAGCCGCTTGGGCAGCAGGTCGGCAAACAGGATGAACATGCCCGTCACCACCAGGAAGGACAGCGTGGTGGTGAGCGGTTCCAGCCAGGGACCCTTGTAGAAGGGGGATATCCAGTCGTGCAGCGAGGGGCCGAGCGCCGATTCACCCACGGCACCGGCCAGGATGGCCACGGCGTTGATGCCGATCTGCACCGCGGTGACGAACTGGCCGGGGCGCAACTGCAGGGCGAGAATTTCCTTGGCGTGCTCGTCGCCCTCGTCGGCCATGACCTGCAGCTTGATGCGGCGCGAGGCGGCCAGCGAGATTTCGGCGGCCGAGAAGAAGGCGCTGCACAGGATGAGCAGCAGCAGGATGAGAAGCTGTTGGGTGGGACTGAGGCTGAAATGCAAAGCGGGCTCCGAAGCCGCACAGGGGACGGTCTGGACAGGCTCAGTGACGGCGCGTCTCGTGTTTTTCGGACTTTCCCGAGTGCTTTGAACTCAAAGATTACCCACTTTGTGCGTTTTCAGCCACTTTTGGCCGATCAACGTCGGGTGTTTGTCGTTCCTGGCGCAGCGGTGATGGGGGTGGGGCGGATCCTCCTGGATGTCCCTCATCCTGCGTCGGCGCAGCGCTCATCCCCGGGCCTGGGCCCTGGGTGGTGGTTCATTGCATGACAACGGCGCACTTGCGCTATACAATCAAGGGTTTCCTCAACATCGGGTTTCTTATGGGCGCGCTCTGGCGTGGCCTTGGGGAGCCCGGCAGGCAGTTTCTGGCCAGGCCCGGAGTCCGGGTGCCAGTTCTGCGGCATCGGCTGGTATTCGGAGATATCTCAATGGTCGTCGTTCGTCTCTCGCGTGGTGGTTCCAAGAAACGCCCCTTCTACAACATCGTCGTCACCGACAAGCGCAACCGTCGTGATGGCAGCTTCATCGAGCGCCTGGGCTTCTACAACCCGGTGGCTTCCGAGAAGGACCAGCAGTCCCTGCGTCTGGATCTGGCCCGCGTGCAGCACTGGGTCAGCCAGGGCGCACAGCTGTCGCCCAGCGTGGCCCGCCTGGCCAAGAAGGTCGAGCAGCAACCTGCCGCTGCCTGATTCCTTCCAGAGCAGTTTCCGTGGCTGATCCCCACTGGATCGGCGTCGGCCGCATTCGGGGCAGCCATGGTGTCCAGGGCGCGCTGAAGATCGAGCCCTACGCCGCCGCCTCCGAATCGGTGCTGCGCCATGCCCGGCGCTGGCGTCTGGTCGAGGCGGTCGAGCCGTCTCCGGACGGTCTGCCTGCAGGGCAGGTTCCTGCGCCCAGACGCGCACCTCGCCCGCTGGCGTTGCCGCAGGTCGTGCGGCGTGGCCGTTGCCGGGTGCAGGGCGACGCGCTAGTAGCCGAGCTGGTGCTGCTGGACGGCCAGCCGCCGCTGACCCGAGAACAGGCACTGGCCCTCAAGGGCGTCGAGATCCAGGTCGATCGCGCCGACTTCCCGCCCACCCAGGACGACGAGTTCTACCATGCGGACCTAATCGGCTGCGAAGTCATCGGTCAGCAGGGGGCTCGTCTGGGGACGGTCGTGGCTGTCGATGATCACGGCGCGCAGCAGGTGCTGCGTCTGGACGACGGCATGCTCATCCCCTTCGTCGAGGCCATCGTGCAATCGGTGGACGTCGCAGCCCGGCGCATCCAGGCGGACTGGGCGGCCGACTGGCGCTGATCCGTCGCATGGCCTGAACGTTGCTGCGGCACGCCGCTGTGCGTGGCGAAAGGGAAGGCCGTCTCATCCCCTGACGCCCTTTCGTTGCCATGGACTTCGAGATCATCACCATTTTTCCCGACCTGGTCGAGGCCGCGGCACCTTATGGCGTGGTCGGGCGCGCGCGCAACGACGCGTATTTCCTGCGTTGCTGGAATCCGCGCGACTACACCTTCGACAATTACCGGCGCATTGATGACCGCCCCTATGGCGGTGGGCCGGGCATGGTGATGCTGGCCGAGCCGCTGCTGCGCTGCCTGACGGCGCTGCGCGAGACCCGTGCCGCCGAAGGGCGCCCCGAGCTGCCCGTCGTCTATCTGTCCCCTCAGGGGCAGCACTTCACCCAGGCACGCGCCCAGACAATGGCGGCTTCTGATGGCGCCATTTTCCTGTGCGGCCGCTACGAGGCCATCGACCAGCGTTTTCTCGACGCCGTGGTGGACGAGGAAATCTCGATGGGTGATTTTGTGGTCTCGGGCGGGGAGCTGCCGGCCATGCTTGTCATGGATGCCGTGGTGCGCCTGCTGCCGGGGGTGCTGAACCACGGCGAATCGGCCGAGCAGGACTCGTTTGCCGAGGGGGCGCCGGCGCAGCGCCTGCTGGACTGCCCGCACTACACCCGCCCGGAGCAGCTGCCGGGGCTGCCGCGCGACGTGCCGGCCGGGGTGCCGCCGGTGCTGCTGTCGGGCAACCACCGCGAGATCGAGCGCTGGCGTCATGCCGCCGCCCTGGACGCCACGCAGCGCAAGCGCCCGGAGCTGCTTTCGGCAAAATCCGTGCTATCATCAAAAGCTTAACTTGCATCCTCTGGCGGGACCATCTGCCGCTGGCCCAATTTTGTTTGTGCCATCGGCTCCAATCCCAACAACAGCCCCGCCCATGATGCCTGGAGTCCTCTAGCATGAACCTCATCGCCCAGCTCGAACAGGAAGAGATTTCCCGCCTCGGCAAGCAGATTCCCACCTTTGCACCTGGTGACACCGTGGCCGTGGCCGTCAACGTGGTTGAAGGCAGCCGCAAGCGCGTGCAGGTCTACGAAGGCGTGGTCATCGCCAAGCGCAACCGTGGCCTGAACAGCGCCTTCACCGTCCGCAAGATCTCCTCGGGTGAGGGTGTCGAGCGTACCTTCCAGCTGTACTCGCCGCTGATCGCCAGCATCGAGGTCAAGCGCCGTGGTGACGTGCGCCGCGCCAAGCTGTACTACCTGCGCAACCTGTCCGGCAAGAAGGCCCGCATCAAGGAAAAACTGCCGGCCCGCGTGCAGGCTGCCAAGGGCGCCGCGGAAGGCGCCGAGGGCTGATCGGTTCCGGCCATGTCCGGCCGCCGGCCACCTGTCTCACGAGAGGTGGCCGCGCCTACGCCCGCATCGGCCGATGTTTCCGTTCCGCCTTTCGATCCGTCGTCTGCCCCCGTGCTGGTGGCTGCCGACGGATCTTCCGAACAACCGCTGTCCGATCAGCGCCTGCAGGGCGACTGGATCCGGCAGCGGTTTTTGCATCCGCCCACCCGCTGGCGGATTGAGGCCGAGAGCAATGCCGAGGCCCCGTCGGGGCATCCCCCAGATGCGGCGGCCGTTTCTGCGTCCCCATCGTCTGCCTCTCCGCCGGTGTCCGTTTGGGCTCCACAGGCCCGCACAGGGGCGCGCGCTTCACCCCCTGACACCACGGCGACACGTCCACTGACCCCGGCTGCCGTGCTGGTGCCGCTGCTGCCCACGCCTCAGGGGCTGGGCGTGCTGCTGACGGTGCGCAGCAATCGGCTGCGCCACCACCGGGGGCAGATTGCCTTTCCGGGCGGCAGGCTGGATCCGGACGATGCCTCGGCCACCGAGGGCGCCCTGCGCGAGGCGGCCGAGGAGATCGGTCTGGCGCGTCATCAGGTCCAGGTGCTGGGCAGCCTGCCCGGCATGGCCACCGGCACGGGCTATTGGGTCAATCCCGTGGTGGGACTGCTG
>CAUVLK010000176.1:0-5953 GCA_963552635.1 uncultured Lautropia sp.
TGCGAGCGGCGGATTCACGGAAAGGATGATTTTCCGAAACCAGGATCTTCCCCAAACGCCATGATCGCTGCCCAAGTTGCGAAACCCACCTGAACCATGAACGCCCCTGACTCCGGACCACGCCCACTTCACGGCATCCTGCGCCGCATCGACCTGAATCTGCTCGTCACGCTTGACACCCTGTTGCGAGAACGGCACGTCACCCGTACCGCCCAGGTCCTGAACCTGGCGCAGCCCACCGTCAGCATGCAGCTGGCCCGCCTGCGCGAACTGCTGGATGATCCGCTTCTGCTGCCCGGCCCCCAGGGCATGCAGCTCACGGCACGGGCCGAACAACTACGCATTCCGCTGCATGAGGCACTACAGGCCCTGGGCCAGGCTGTCGCTCCCCCCAAGCCCTTCGATCCCGCCACGGCACACCAAACCTGGCGACTCGTCGCCACCGACTACACGTTGATGACGGTTCTGCAACCCATCCTGCCCCTGCTTCGAGGGCAGGCCCCCGGCGTGCGGCTGGCCATCCACCAGCTCTCGCCCCCGGTCCTGTCGCAGCGCGCCCGGCAGGACGACTTCGACCTGGCTTTCCACATCACTGCCGAAGCGCCGCCTCACCTGAGACGCCGCAGCCTTTTCCGTGAACGCTACGTGCTGGCGGCCCGTGCGGGGCATCCGGTCCTGAAGCGGCGCCCCACGCTGGCCCGGTTCTGTCGTCTGGAGCACGCCATCGTCTCACCCGATGGCGGGGGCTTTCAGGGCGCCACTGACCAGGCACTGGCTGCGGTCGGCCTGCAACGCAACGTCGTGCTGTCGGTGCCCCACTTCCTGTCGCTGCTGCATGTGCTGGCCAACACCGATCTGGTTGCCATGGTGCCGGAACGCCTGGCGGGCAACCATCCGGGTGTCGGGGTGGTGTCTGCCCCCCTCGAGATCCCCGGCTTCGAGATGCTGATGCTCTGGCCGGAACGTCTGCACCGCGACCCGGCCCATCAATGGCTGCGCTCGCTGGTGAGCGAACGTTTCCGGGATGACGCCTCTGCCTGACGCGTCGTCCAGATCTTCCGTTCCAGGCCACACTGTCAACATGGTTACAACTCCCCACTGGCAGTATCGTTAATAGCCCTCATTCTTAGAAACCATATACAATCCGTCACGTTCCGTAAGACGGCGTCTGGTTTTCTTTCCATGGTCAGCACCTTGCTGCCCTTCCTGCAACCAGGCGTAGCCCCCCGGCTTCCGTGTCTCAGGAACGCTCCACCAGACGGCGCGCGGCTCAGGGCATAGGCCCATCGTGCATGCCACCGTAAGGCGGTTCCCTGTGTGATTCCCTCGATGCAGTCCTGTTTCCCTTCGTATATCGGAGAAAGTTAATGAAAAAGCCTTCTATTGATATTCGCACCAGCACCCGTCTGAAAGGCACGGCGCTTGCCGTTGCCCTGGCCGCACTGTCGTTCAGTGTCGGCGTGCAGGCCCGCGGCCTCACCCACCCGGTCGATCCGGACTATGCGGGCCGCGTTTCGGTGACGGGCGTTGCCTATCCGGGCGAGACCGTAGACGTGACCGGCAGCGGCTTCAAGCCGGGCCAGCAGGTTCAGCTGCTGAGCGATGGCGCCACCATCACCACGCAGGCCATCCTGAGTGTCGACGCCGAAGGCCGCATTGCCGGTCAGGTGGAGATTCCGCCCGAGTCGCCGGTGGGCATCCACCCCGTGGTGGTACAGACGGTGAACCCGGGCTATGCCGAGATTCTGGATTTCAAGATCTCGCCCAAGCTGCCGTTCACGGGCATCAACGCCTACCATATCTCCCGCGCGCCGCTGAACCCCGGTCTGTACCAGGGCGCCTACAGTGCCCGCAGTCACGCCGTGTACGTGACCTCAGCCGTGGGTCGTGCGCCCGTCAAGCAGTCCAGCCTGATGAAGGTCAAACCCAGCTCGCTGGCCATCGAGCACCAGGTCACGCCGCCGGCCGATTCGACCGGCAAGCAGCTGGAAGCGGTCTACGGCATTGCCGTGGATGACACCGCCGGCACCGTCTGGACGGGCAACACGCGCACGGGCGCCGTGGCCGTCTACAAGCAGGACGACCTGTCGCTGGTCAAGCAGTTCCCGGACAAGCTGGCCCCGCACAACCACGGGGTTCTGGTTGACGGTCCGCGCCATCGTGCCTATGTGGCCGCCCACGGCAAGAACTACGTGAGCGTGTTCGACACCCAGACGCTGGAACACAAGGTCAACCTCACGCTGGAGTCGCCGACCCGCACCAAGACCCCGCCGGCTCCGTTGGGCTTTGCACTGGATCAGGACGGCGGCAAGCTGTTCGTGGTGTCCACCACCGATCAGGTCTACGTGATCGACGAGCCCACCGAACAGATCGAGAAGGTCTACAACCTGAAAGGGGCCAAGGGCGCCATCAGCATCGCCTATGCGCCGGAGGAGAAACTGCTGTTCGTCGTCTCGCAGAGCACCGACAACCTGCAGATCCTGGACGCCACCGATGGCAAGCTGAAAGCTGACGTGAAGGTCGGTGCTGGCCCGCTGGCCGTCGTCTGGGAGCCGGTGCGCAAGCTCGCCTACGTGGCCAACCGCGGCAGTGACTCGGTGGCCGTGGTGGATGTGAACGGCAACCTGGTGGCAAACCTGCCCGGCGGTTCGTATGCAAACCACGTCTTCACCGATGGCAAGGGCACGGTGTGGGGCGTGAACAAGGCTCGCGGTCAGAACGATCCGCAAGGCGATCACATCAGCCGTTACGCCGCCAAGTGATCTGACCTGATTCCGGCCATCCCGCTGATGGCCGGATTTCGGGTTCACGACGAAGCGCTGCCGCCGAATGATTCATCCGGCGGCAGCGATTTTTTGCAGGCTGCGGCGTCAGTCCCGGATGGACAGTTGCGTCTGCGCCGGCATGGCGGTCACGCCGCCGGCAGCCTGCGAGATGCTCAGCTGCCGTACCAGCAGATCAGCTGCGCTGCGGACATGGAACTTGCGGTCAGCCCCCAGCGTCACCTCGATGGTGCCAGCGGTGGCGATGTAGCTGGTTTCCTGTCGGGTGGTGGTGTCACGCACGGCAACCCGCACCACGGCCAGACGCGCCTGGCGACCGGCATTCCGGAAGCGGTTTGCGTCGGTGGTGATCTGGTAGGTACCGGCATTTCTGCCCGTGAATTCCACCCGCAGGAGGCTGTCCAGCGTCTCGGTGGCCACCGGCGTGCCACTTGTCGTGCTGGAGGAAGCCGACCCCGCGGCACCATTCACCGGTGTGGCCGGCGGAATCCGCCCATGGATCTCGAGCGTCGATTCGACGTGGTCATTCACGTCCACCGTCGATTGTTCGGACTGGCCGCTGCGCTGGAAGATGCGCCCCGCCAGTTGCCAGTAACCGGAGGCATTCGGTGCAACGTTGTTGCCCGTGCTGCCGGTATTGGCCGAAGGCGCCTGCGCCGTCTGATCGCCCGGATGGATGTCGCTGCTACCGCCGCAGGCCGCAAGCAGCACGGCCAGCGAAGCCGATGCAAGAATCATTGAAACCGGACGCATGCGCACCATGATCGCTCCTTCAGGAAAGGGGCCGATCATAAGCGCGCACGGCGTGCGCCGGCGTGACATTGTGCCGCGCCGGGCACGCCATTCCGCCCGGCGGCACCAGCGCACCGGACGGACGGGCCATCAGGCCTGCATCAGAAGCTGATGCGTGCCACGCTTTCCTTGTCGGTCATCGGCTTTTCCTTGGGCAGCTTCACCGTCACATAGACCGTGCCGGTCTTCGGGTTCAGCGCGAAGCTGTTCGGATGCGTGGGCAGATCGATGGTCCTGATCTCCTTGCCGGTGCGCGGGTCCAGGACCGAGATGTTGCCCGAGGCGCGGTTGCTCACGTACAGGCGATTGCGCGGTGCGTCCAGCAGCATGGCCACCGGCTGCGTGCCCGCCTTGATGTTCTGCAGCACCTTGCCGCTGGACGGATCCAGGGCCAGCACCTGGTTGCCCTGGGTGCGCGTCTGATAATTGAGGCCGCCCCGCTCCTTGCGAACCACGTCCAGGCGGTCGAAACCCTGATCCACGGCCAGCAGGCGCTTGTTGTCGCGGTCCACCACCAGGTTCAGGAGCTGGTCACCCTGCACCTCGAAGCGGTCGGTAATGGCCAGCGTGCCGATGTCCACGACAAAGAGCTGTCCCATCAGGTTGGAGACATACAGCTTGCCGGCGTCCGAATCCATCGAGATGCCGGTGGCGCCAAAGTTGAAGCCCGGGATGGTGCGCTCGACCGTCAGCGTGTCCAGGTTGACCACCTGCAGCTTGCTGTCGTGATAGGACATGGCGGGCAGGTACAGCCGGTTGTTGGCCTTGTCCACGACGATCTCGCGGTATTCGATCTTCTCGGGCTTGCCCTGGGCGTCCAGCACCGGCGGCATGGTCACCGAAGACGCGACCTGGCCGCTGGTGGTGTCGAAGACCATCAGCGTGCCGCCACGGGTGTCCACGATGTAGAGGCGATGCGCCTCGTCATCCAGCGCCAGGCCATAGCCGGGCTTGGGCAGCTCGATTTCCGCCTTCACGGCCAGCGTCTCGGGGTCCAGCTTGAAGAGCTTCGGCTTCACGCCGGAAGCCGGATCCTTGGGGGTGCCCGCCGAGACGGCATAGACCACGTCCTCGCTGGGCGAATAGGCCACTTCATAGAGCGCCGGCGCCACGTCCTGGCGAACGACCTGGGCCTGGCCCGTGGCCGACTTGACCATGTTCATGGCCGAATGGCCGGCATCCTGCGTAGCAGCGCAGCCTGCCAGCGCCGCCGCCACGGCCAGCGCCAGGAAGGAAGATGTACGGAAAGACTTGGGGAAGGATTTCATGGACAGGTCTCCTGTTTATGTAGCAAAGCAATCGGGCACCTGGCACCGATGGGATGCCAGGTGCAGGAACGTCAGTACTTGATCCGGGCCACGCTCTCGTTGGTGCCGCCTGCGGCATCACGGGCATTCTTGATCGTCACGTACACCTCACCCGTCTTCGGGTTCAGCGCCAGGCTGTTGGGGTGACGCTGCAGGTCCACGGACTTGAGCAGATGGTCGGTGCGGGCATCAATGATAGAGACATTGCCCGAATCACGGTTGGACACGTAGAGGCGGTTGCGCTCGGCATCCAGCAGCAAGGCCACCGGCTGCGTGCCGACGGCAATGTTGCGGGTCACCTGCCCGTTGGCCGGGTCGATGGCCACCACCTGGTTGCCCTTGCCGCGCGGCGTGTAGGCAATGCCGTCCTGCTGGCGCTTCTCGTCCAGACGGGCCATGCCCTGATCCACGGCCAGCACCTGGCCTGCCGCACGGTCCACCGCCAGGTTCAGCAGCTGGTCGGCAGCCACCTCGAACTTGCCGGTCAGAGCCAGCGTGCCGGTATCCACCACGAAGAGCTGACCGACCAGGTTGGAGACGTACAGCTTGCCGGCCGCCTCATCCAGCGCAATGCCGGTGGTTCCGAAGCCCAGGCCCGGCACCACTTTCTGCACCTTCAGCGTATGGGCATCGACCACCTTCAGCACCCCGTCGCTGCCCGCCTCCAGGCTCATGCCCGGCAGATACAGGCGGTTGTGCGTGCGGTCCAGCACCACCTCGCGGTACTTGTACAGGCCGTCCTTGTCCTCACCGGCGGCCTTGGCGGTCCTGTCGGTCCGGGAGGCCTTTGCAGCCCTGGCTGCCTGGGAGGCCTTGGCAGGTTTCTGGCCGGGAACGGCATCCGGCGCTTCATTCAGCGCCACCGTGCCCACCACGGTGTCATGGGCCACGTCCACCACCGTCAGCGAGCCGGCGCGGGTATCGGTGATGTACAAACGGTGTGCGGCATCATCCAGCACCAGTCCGAAGCCGTTCGTGGACAGGGGAATCTCTCCCTTCACGTCCAGCGTCTTCGGATCAAGGCGCAGCACTTTGGAAGCAGGCGCATCCGGCCCGAAACCACCGGCCGAC
>CAUVLK010000177.1:0-5948 GCA_963552635.1 uncultured Lautropia sp.
GCGCCGTTGTGACTGGAGTTCAGACGTGTGGTCTACCTATCTAGGGAACGACGACTGGAGACGGCTAAACCCCGGCAGCCGGCCATGACAAGCCCCTGACGGTGGATCAGCTGATGGCGCAATCCGGGGCCCCGAAGCAGCCTTCCCAGCCCCCTGCGCGCCCTTCCCTGGACGCCGACACGCTGTCCAGCCTGCGCGCCCACACCGGCATGGGACACCTGAAGATCATCGGCGACCGGCTGTGCAAGGACGCCCCCATCACCGTCGAGTTCAACAGCATCGCCGCCGGCTACATCATCGACCGGCTGGCCGAGCGCTTCGCAGCCCAGGGCATCCATGACTACCTGATCGAGGTCACGGGCGAGATCCGCGCCGCCGGCGAGAAACCGGGCGGCCATCCCTGGCTGATCGCCATCGAGGCCCCGCTCGACCATGACCGCAAGGCGCAGCGCCTGGTCCAGCTGAAGGACGAGGCCATCTCCACCTCGGGCGACTATCGCAACTATCGCGAGGAAAACGGCCGGCGCTACTCGCACCTGATCGATCCGCGCACGCTGGCCCCCATCGAGCACACGCTGGCAGCTGCCACTGTCGTCACCCCCGAGGCCATGCGGGCCGACGGCCTGTCCACCCTGCTGATGGTGCTGGGGCCCGAACACGGCTACGACTATGCCGTGCGCCACCAGCTGGCGGCACTGCTGGTCAGCCGCACGCCCCAGGGCTTTCAGACGCGCACCACGCCGGCCTTCGATGCCCGCTTTCCGGCTCCCGCGGCGCCCTGAAGTGGTCTCTGCGTGCTGAAGTGTTCTCTGCGCGCTGAAGCAGCGCTCAGGCGCAAGGTGCCGTCATGGTTCAATACTGATCCAGGCCCACGGATGGGCCGATGGAGATTCCGATGATTGTCTGGCTTCTGGTTTTTGTCGTGATGCTGCTGGTCGTGGCCGGCATGGCCGTGGGCGTGATGGCCGGCCGCAAGCCCATCGCCGGCTCCTGCGGCGGCATTGCCAACCTGGGTATCGAGAAATCGTGCGGCATCTGCGGCAACGACTTCACCAAGTGCACCAGCAACCAGCCGGCGGATGAGGCCGGCGCCAAAGCCCGTCCGGCCGCCAGCAATGCTGCCCCCGCGGACGATCTGGTCCGTCAGGAATCCCTGTAAGCGCCAGGCAGGCGGGCCTGCGCCCGGCCACCTGCCATCACCTGGCCAGTTCCGGGCCAGCCCCCTTCAGCTTTACCGACAGGAACGATCCGTCCACTGCTGCCCCACCTGCTCACCTTCGCGGCACTTGAACTGGCGGCCTGCCGATACGGCCACCCAGCCTGCGCCGCGCCGCACGAACTCGATGCGGATGCGTTGCGACGCGATGCTGTCGTCGGGCAGGTTGGCCATCGTCACCAGATAGACCGCACTGGTGACCGGGCCATCGGCATAGATGAAGCTCTCGCGCCGGCTCTGGTTGACCGGCAGCGCAGCCAGCGTGCTGGCCTGCACCGGGAAGAGCGTCTCGAAGACCTGCTTGCCGCACATCTCGATGGGCTGCTCGCAGGGCTTGCCCAGCTGCGCGGCGTTCTCGGTGGACAGCGCCATCGGCGCAAAGCCATCGGCCGTGCGCACGGTAGCCGGCAGCGTGGCCGGCACCCGCGTGCCGTGGTTGCTGCCCGCCGCCTCGATCACGGCCGTCTGCCAGCCGCGCCGGGCATCCGGATCGCTGGAGGCCTTGCCGCCCCCCTGGGCTGCGCCGGCCTGACCGGCCAGTTGCCCATCCTTGCCCGTCCGCTGTCCGCTTCCGTTGCCTGCGGGATCCTGATCAGCGGCACCCCGGGCATCCGTCCGGTTGTCGATCATGGCTGGCCCGGTCTGTGCCCGGTCTGCGCCTTCCTGATCGGACGATGCAGCGCCAGCGTCCACCACACCCGGTGCAGAACCGGCCGTGGCCCGTGCCAGCGAGGCCTCGGCTGCATGCATCTGTTTCAGCTGATCGGCCGAGATCGACGGATTGGCCGCCACGATGTCAGCCGCCGAATGGGCCGACTGGGTGCCGTTGCGCTCCCCATGGCCCGAAGCGCCGCCCTGGGCAGATCCGGAGACCGAAGCACCAGGCCGGTTCGGGCCCGTCTGCGATGCGCCTTGACCTGCCGCACCTTTCTGGCGCTCACGGGCAGCCACCAGGGCATCCTCCTCGGTCAGCCCCTGGTTGGCGATAGCTTCATCACGGCGCAGCGCGTCCAGATCGGCCGCATGGTCCGAGGTCCCGGCCTTGCGGGCGGCCTCGGCCTGCTCCGTGGCATGGCGCTGGCTCTCAGCCTCGGCAGCTCGCTGCTTCTGGTCAGGATGGGCCGCCGTCACCGCCTCATCCTGCTCGATGGCATCCTGACGCGGACGCCAGCGGGCATCCAGCGCGGGCACAGCCTCCTGTTCGTTCGGCGTGATGGTCTCGACAGGCGTGGCCGAGCGCACCCCCGCATCCGGGCGGTCGGAACGCAGCACCCGCACGGCCGGATCCTGAGTGTTGGCCGTGCGGCTCGTGTCCTGACCCGGCTGCCCGGCAGAGGCTCGGCCGGTCACGACGCGGTTCGACGCATCCTGCCCTGTCCCGGAAGCCGCCTGCGCTGCCGCTACCGCTGCGCCAGCCTGCGTCCCCGCGCTGGTCGCATCAGGCTGAGTCCGGGCTGCCGAGCTACCGGCCTGGGCCTGGGTCTGAGCAGCGACCTTGCTGTCCGCCTTGCGCCGGGCAAGCTGGCTGGCCGGCCCGCAGGCCTCCTTCTGCCAGCTGCCGCCCTGGCAACGATACTGAATGCCCACCTGCACCAGCTGGAAGCCCTCGGCCGTCTTCTTGAAGGCCAGGCGGCGACGCCAGCCGGCATGGGCGTTGCGGTTCTCCGGCACCGCCGTCTCCAGGAAGATGGCCACGCCGCTGTCAAACAGGAACTCCTCCTCGACGAAGCGATAGGCCGACTTCGGCGCGCTGCCCGCCGGCATGCCCAGCTTGCCCGCCACCCGCCGGCCGCAGGTCTTGACCTTGCTGCTCTGGCAGACCATCGGCCCCTGGCTCACGCTCTGTGCCGCGAAATCGGTCGGCCGGGCGATATCGGTACGTGCGGTGGCAGCCTGAGCGCCCCAGGCGCAAGTCAGGGCAAGAGTCAGCAGCGACAGTCGGAAGGCAGGGAAATTCATGGACACCGGGTTGAACAGAACAGGCAGCGCCCCCACGGGGCCGCCGCAGTCAAGGAAGGAATTCACACGATGATGGAAGTCTTGCAGCCCCCATCCGAATGCGCAAGCGCCGCCCCAGGTTCGGTACCGGGAAAGGGCCCGAAAAATGGCCGGCGATGCGATCTTTAAAGCTTTCAGGCGTCTTTCAGGGCTTGGGCGCCCAGCTGCACCCATTCCAGCGCCAGCTCGCGCTCGGCAATGAAGGCGTTGTACAGCGTGTCTTCGCACAGGATGCCCCGCGGCATGTCCTCGGGCAGCCGGCCAGCCTCATCGGCTTCATAGTCGCGGCGCCATTCACCATTGAAATAGTAGTGGTGCAGCTCCTGCAGCCGGGCATGGGCCGTCCGCCATTCCCGCTGGGCCGCCTGCAGGCGTGGCAGGACCTCGGCCCATTCCTCATAGAGCGCTTCCAGCCGGCGGATGCGTGCCAGATCTTCCGGGGGCAGCAAGGACGTGTCGCCGGCCTGGGCATCCGCCTTCACCGGCGCAGGGGCCGGCTCAGCGACGGCTGCATCGGCCGCCCCAACCGGAGAGACATCGGCAGCCGGGTTGACGGCAGCCGGGGTGTCCGCTGCATCGACGGCCGTCTCGGCGGAAGCCTCGGCAGAAGCTTCTTCAAGGACATCGGCATGGACGAGGCCCGAGAGGCCTGCATCAGGAAGACCGCTTTTCATAAGACTTCAACGCTTTTCACAATATGAAGAGAAGACCGGCAACCGATGGCGTCCCCGAGAGCCAGGCCTGCAGCGCTCGCCCTGTCGGACAGACCATACGCCCATCCGGCCCAAGGTGGACTGTGGGCGTGCCGGCATGTGCATACCGTCCGGATCAGGCGCTTCCGAACCCCATGAGCACCAACGCCAACATCGTGCAATTATAGGCGAACATATCGCAATCGGATGCGAAATCACGGTAAAACACCGAAAAACGAACACCACCCCGGCGCCATCGCCACGTCGGGCTGCAACACCGTTTCGCCATCTTCCCGTCGCCCGATCAGGGCGCGGCGCCCCCGATGGCCGGACCCGCCAGAACGGTGCCTGGCCCCGCCGTGAAGCACAGGACGGACGGGTATACTGCCAGCAAAGTATTATCCCCCCATAAGACCTGAACGATTCCGTTCCCGGAAGATTCGTCAATTCCACGGAGACTCTCATGACCCATCGTGTCGAAAGATTCGGCCTGCAGGTGTCCGCCCCCCTTCATGACCTGATCGAGGAGGCTCTGCCCGGCACCGGCGTCAGCGCCGACGCCTTCTGGCAAGGCCTGTCCAGCCTCATCCACGACCTGGGCCCCAAGAACCGCGCCCTGCTGGCCAAGCGTGACGACATCCAGAAGAAGCTCGACGACTGGTACCGCGCCCATCCCGGTCCCATCCAGGACATGGCCGCCTACAAGGCCTTCCTGACCGAGATCGGCTATCTGGTGCCCGAAGGCCCCGACTTCGCCATCGACACTCTCAACGTCGATGACGCCATCGCCAAAGTGCCCGGCCCGCAGCTGGTCGTGCCCGTCATGAACGCCCGCTACGCGCTCAACGCCGCCAACGCCCGCTGGGGCAGCCTGTATGACGCCCTGTACGGCACCGACGCCATCGGCAGCCTGCCCAAGGGCGGCGGCTACGACCCGGCTCGCGGCGAGCAGGTCATCGCCTGGGCCAAGCGCTTCCTGGACGAAGTGGCCCCGCTGGCCAAGGGCAGCCACAAGGACGTCACCGCCTACCAGGTGGTCGACGGCAAGCTGGTGGCCCAGACCGCCCAGGGCGCCACGGGCCTGAAGGATCCCTCCCTCTTCGTGGGCTACCAGGGAGATGCCAGTGCACCCTCTTCCGTGCTGCTGCGCCAGAACCAGCTGCACATCGATCTGCGCATCGACCGCAACAACCCCATCGGCAAGGCCGACCCGGCCGGCGTGGCCGACGTGGTGATGGAAGCGGCCGTCTCCACCATCATGGACTGCGAGGACTCCATCGCCGCCGTCGACGGTGAGGACAAGGCCGACGTCTACCGCAACTGGCTGGGCCTGATGAAGGGCGACCTCACCGAGGAAGTCAGCAAGGGCGGCAAGACCTTCACCCGCCGTCTGAACCCCGATCGCGTCTACACCACGCCCGATGGCAAGGGTGAGCTGTCGCTGCAGGGCCGCTCGCTCATGCTGGTGCGCAACGTCGGCCACCTGATGACCAGCCCCGCCATCCTGGACAAGGACGGCAACGAGGCCCCCGAAGGCATGATCGACGCCATGTGCACGGTGCTCATCGCCATGCACGACCTGAAGAAGACCGGCGGTGCCCGCAATTCCGCCAAAGGCTCCATCTACATCGTCAAGCCCAAGATGCACGGGCCCGAGGAAGTGGCCTTCGCCAACGAGATCTTCAACCATGTCGAGAAGGTGCTGGGCCTGCCGGCCAACACGGTCAAGCTGGGCATCATGGACGAAGAGCGCCGCACCACCGTCAACCTGAAGGAGGCCATCCGCGCAGCCCGCTCGCGCATCGCCTTCATCAACACAGGCTTCCTCGACCGCACCGGCGACGAGATCCACACCTCGATGGAAGCCGGCCCGATGGTGCGCAAGGGCGACATGAAGACCCAGCCGTGGATCCACGCCTACGAAGACAACAACGTCGACGTCGGTCTGGCCTGCGGCCTGTCCGGCATCGCCCAGATCGGCAAGGGCATGTGGGCCATGCCCGACCTGATGAAGGCCATGCTGGAACAGAAGATCGGCCATC
>CAUVLK010000178.1:0-5917 GCA_963552635.1 uncultured Lautropia sp.
CCGCCAGCGCCGCATCCTGCCCCACTTCCATGGCCCAGGCGCGCAGCGGCTCGAAGTCCGGACCAAAACCGCCCCCGGCCAGATGGACCGCACTGATCCGGCCTTCGGCCGTCAGCTGCCGGCGCAGCGCCTCGAAGGCCACGGCAGCGTCATCGGCCTTGCCAACCGCCGGTGGCAGCGCGGGCTGGGGCCAATGGCCGGCACGGCACAGAAAGGCGGCGTAATAGCACTCGCCCATCCGCGCATCCAGAGCGGAACAGAGCAGCCAGGGCAGCGTGTCTGCGCCGGCGTGGCCGCCGTGCCCAACGAAGCTGTCTGCCGCCCCCGAAGAAGCCGGCGACGACGGACGGCCGGATGCAAGGCCGTCATCCGCATCCGGGGAGGCCAGCGGGAAGCGCCAGTCCGGCACCGTGGCCGCCAGGGCCTGCAGAGAGCCGATGGCGCCCACGGGTCGGTTGCCTGGGAGTACCAGGCCCTGCACGAGTCCCACGGCGATGCGCAGCGAAGTGAAGGCGCCTGGCCCCACGTTCACGTAGAAGCGCTCGACCTCATCCAGCCGCCGGCCCGCCTGCCGGAGCGCCTGCTGCACCAGGGCCAGCGCATCACGCGAGGCCTGGGGACCGCCGCTGGCGTCCAGCAGCGTGCGTGCGCTCAGTTCGATGGCGGTGCTTTCAGTACCGTGGTCGATGCCGGCGCCCGCCAGCGCCACGGTGCAATCGTCCCATTCAATGGACAGGGCCAGGCTCAAGGGTTTCATGGCCCCGATTCTATTGCCTGTCCCGCCTGCCGGGGGCGCTGATGGGGGTCAGGGGCCACGCCAGTCGCCAGGCCCATGCATGCTTTCAATGTGTGCTTTCGGACGTGCTCGTTACTGACGCCAGGCAAAGCTCAGAACGTCCACCCGATGTGTCCGACTTCCCATCGAGCATGACGCTTCCTTGAGTGCCGCACTTCCCGACGATTGTCACGTTTGCAGGATGTGGCGTACTTCCTTGCAGAGTGTCAGGCAGACCGGCGCAGCAAGGCGCTGTGACCGATTACACTTTGCGTCATACCGGGGTGAATGGCGACGGCCCCGATGATCTTTCCAGCTGCCACGTCCCCAACGGGACCTGGTGGCTGGCAAGTAACCCGACAATTTCAGTAAACAGCGCAAAATGTCGCCAAAAATGACAAGGCTTGGTTCACACGTGGAATTTTGAAACAAATTCAGCATCCCACGTGCTTCTTCAGGGAGATCTGGACACGTGTCCGACGGATGATGAACAATGCTTTCCCGAGTCAAGGCCGGCTGTTTCAGGATGTCGTCAGCGGTCATGGGTTTAACGCAATCTAACGCTGTTTTAGAATTGCCACGAAGCTCGGGGTTACGTTTTGTGTAACTATCGGTAAAACTTTGCCGATAGAACAAGGATCATCGCAATCGGAAGCCTCTACACTGATCAGCGGGTAATGGAACCCGATATCATCGGAAAATGAACACCAGCGTCAGGAAACTTGTTGTCGTCGATGACGACGCCAAATTGCGGGACTTGCTCAATCGGTATCTCACCGAGCAACAGTTCGAGGTCACGCTCGCAGCCGATTCGGCATCGTTGAACCGGCTCATGCAGCGCGAGAGCTTCGATTTGATCATCCTTGACCAAATGCTTCCTGGCGAGGATGGGCTGTCGATCATCCGCAGGCTGCGCGCCGCGAACGACCGCACCCCCATCATCATGCTCACCGCCAAGGGTGACGATGTCGACCGCATCATCGGCCTGGAAATGGGTGCGGACGACTACATGCAGAAACCCTTCAACCCCAGGGAACTGGTGGCCAGGGTTCATGCCGTGCTGCGTCGCCAGATCCCCAACGACACCCCGGGCGGCGCCATGCACGACATCGGCGCGGTCTCGTTCGGACCCTTCGTGTTCGATCTGGGCACCCGTACCCTGTCGCGCGACGGCGTTCGCCTCAACCTCACTACCGGCGAGTTCTCGGTGCTGAAGGTGCTGGTGCGCCACCCGCGCATTCCGCTGTCGCGCGAGAAGCTCATGCTGCTGGCCCGCGGGCGCGAATACGGCGCCTTCGACCGCAGCCTGGACGTGCAGATCTCCCGCCTTCGCAAGCTCATCGAGCCTGATCCGCAGAATCCGCGCTTCATCCAGACGGTCTGGGGCGTGGGATACGTCTTCGTGCCTGCCTGAGGTCCCTCGCAACACCAGACCTTGAAAGGATCGAGGCTTGAGACTGAGTCTGTTCTGGCGCACCTTCGCGCTGATAAGCCTGCTGCTGGCCATCAGCCTGGGCGCCTGGTACCAACTCTACCGCGCCTTCGAGCAGCCCCCGCAGGCCAGCCGCTTTGCCTGGGAAATGGCGTCGGCCATCAACCTGGCACGCACCGCACTCGTGCACACCCGGGGAAGCGACCGTGAAGCCCTGCTGCAGGCCATGGCCAGCAACCAGGGCCTGCGCGTCTATCCGCGCAGCGATGCCGACCGCGTCGAGCCCTACCCGAACCAGAAACTGGGTGTCGAGGTCGAGCGTCAGCTGACGAAGCGGCTGGGCAACCCCACCACCCTGGCCGGCCGCGTCAACGGCGTGCATGCGCTGTGGGTCAGCTTCGACATCGACGACGAACGCTACTGGCTCATCGCCGAGCCCGAACGGCTAGTCCTTCCCATGACGGGCAGCCGCACCGAAATGGTGGCCTTCGCCATCGGCGTGCTGCTGGCCATGATCGGCGGCCTGCTCATCAGCCGGCTGGTCAACCGGCCACTGGCCAACCTGGCCCGCTCCATCGATCGCCTCTCGCGGGGCGAACCTCCACCCCGGCTCAGTGAAAGCGGCCCGCCCGAGATCGCCATGCTCAACCGCCGCTTCAACGAGCTGGCTGGCGACCTGCAGGCCATGGACGCCGACCGCGCCATCGTGCTGGCCGGCGTCTCGCACGACGTGCGCACCCCGCTCACCCGGCTGCGTCTGGAAGTGGAAATGAGCGCCCTGCCCGACGCGGCCCAGGCGTCCATGATTGAGGAGATCGAGCGCATCGACTCCATCGTCCATCAGTTCGTCGAATTCGCCAGCCCGCTGGAGCGCACCGTCGAGGTCGTCGACATCAACGACGTGTTCTCGCAGTTCCTGCGGCTCTACAGCCGCGAGCGCGCCGCGGGCCTGCTGTCGGTCTTCAAGCGGGTCGAGCACGGCCTGACCTGGCAGGGCAATCCGGTGCTGCTGGAGCGCATCCTCAGCAACGTCTTCGAGAACGCCATCAAGTACGCGGCCACGCCGGGCGAGCGCAACGTGCGCATCGACATCATCGGCCGCCGCCACGAAAAGGGTGTCGAACTCATCTTCCGTGACCACGGCCCCGGCGTACCCGAGGCCTCGCTGTCCAAGCTGGCGCGCCCGTTTGCCCGGCTGGACACCGAGCGCAGCGTCATCGGCGGTTCCGGCCTGGGCCTGGCCATCGTGGCCCGGCTGGCGCGCCGCACCCGTGGCGGCATGATCATCGAGAACGCCTCCGGCGGCGGCCTGCGCATCCGCGTCGTGCTGCGCGACCTTGATTCCGCCAAGGTCGCCGCACGCGAGACGTTCATCGATACGCTGGATCCGGTCAGCGCACCAGCAGAGCTGATGCAAGCGCCGCAATCGACTCGCAACGGCCGACGGTCCCGACCTTCTCGTTCGTCTTCGCCTTCACGTTGATCTGCGCCGGATGGCAGCCAATGGCTGCCGAAAGCGCCGTGATCATGCCCGGCAGCCACGGTTTCATCTTCGGTTGCTGGGCAATGATCGTCGCATCGATGTTGCCCAGTTCCCAGCCCCGTGCGCGCACGGCCGCCATGGATTCCTTCAGCAGCACCATGCTGTCGGCCCCCTTGAAGGCCGGGTCGGTATCCGGAAAGTGATGGCCGATGTCGCCCAGACCGGCTGCGCCCAGCAGGGCGTCGGTGATCGCGTGGGCCAGCACGTCGGCATCCGAATGGCCGGCCAGGCCCAGAGGGTGCTCCACATGCACGCCGCCGATGATCAGCGGCCGCCCTTCCACCAGCACATGCAGGTCATAGCCCTGCCCGATCCGGAACGGGATCTCGGGCGGGAGGTCGACGCCTTGGGGGGCATGGCCTGTATGGGGGACCGAGCCTGACGGCGTGGTCGGGGTGGCGTGGGACGCGCCGGAATTCGGGGTGTGCGGTTTGGCAGTCATCGGACTTGGAAAGTGATTGAAGAAAGAGCGATCACTCCACGTCCGCAGGCTTCATGCCCAGCAGGATGCGCAGCATGATCAGGTCTTCCGGTGTGGTGATCTTCAGGTTGCGGCGCGTGCCGGCCACCATGCGCGGCCGGCCACCCTCGGCCTCGATGGCACCGGCCTCGTCGGTCACGTTCGGGTGTGCTTCCAGCGCCTTCCGGAGTGCAGCGAAGCGGAAGGTCTGCGGCGTCTGCGCCAGCCACAGCCGGCTGCGGTCCACCGTGCCGCCCGAGCGGTACTCGTTGTTGGCCGCCAGCGAGGCCCGGCTGTCGATGCGCTTGACCGTATCGGTGACGGGCACACACAGGAGCGCCCCGCAGGGCTCGTATTCCAGGTAGGTCGCCAGCCGCTGCAGGCTGGCCGAATCGATGCCCGGGCGCGCTGCATCGTGCACATGCACCCAGTCGTGGGCCTCGATCATGCCGCGCTGTGCCAGCGCCGTCAGGCCATTGAGCACCGTGTCCCGGCGGGTCTGACCGCCGCGTCGCACCAGCAGCACCTTCGGATGGCGCAGACCCGGCAGGCGCATCACCAGCGGATCATCGGCCTGCACCACCACGATCACGCGGCTGATCCAGGGCTCGGCCAGAAAGACGGCCACCGTGCATTCCAGCACCGTGCGTCCGCCGCCCAGCTCCAGGTACTGCTTGGGTACCTTGGCACCAAAGCGGCTGCCGCTTCCGGCGGCCGGGATCAGCACGAAGTGCCGTGCCACCGGTGTGGCCTCCTCTGCCTGGACCTGTTTTTGCACGGTGCCCCTGTTCATGATGCCGACCCTCGAACCATCGCGTCAGTCGTTAAAATAGCAGGCTGTCCGCTCATATTCTTCCTTTTCCGGGCATGTCATGCTCGGCTTGCCTTTTTCAGGGCGTGGCCGTTCACCCCATGCCTTCGACCGCGACGACAGGTTCGCCATCTTGACCGCTCCCATCCATCGTCTTCCCGCCGGCTTCGGCTCTTCGGACGCCTGGCTGCTGGCTCAGCGCCTTGCGCCGGAAAACCTCACCGCGGCATCGGCTGCACACGACGACCCCACCGAAAGACCTCCCGTCACGGGAAAGACCCGCGTCATTGTATGCGCGCAGCCGGCCGACTGCAGCCGTCTTGCCGCAGAAATCGCCTGGTTTGCGCCCGCGCTGGCCATCGCCCGGCTGCCCGACTGGGAAACCCTGCCCTACGACAGCCTGTCGCCCCACCAGGATCTGGTCTCCGAGCGGCTTTCCGCCCTGTATCGCCTGCAGGGGCGCAAGCTGGACGTGCTGCTGGTGGCGGCCAGCACGGCCGCCCACCGGCTGGCGCCGCCCTCGTGGCTGGCCTCACGCACCTTCCAGTTCTCGCAGGGCATGAAGCTGGACGAAGCGGCCCTGAAGGCCCAGCTCACGCTGGCCGGTTACGAGCATGTCGAACAGGTGCTGCGCCCCGGTGAATACACGGTGCGTGGCGGCCTCATCGACCTGTTCCCGATGGGCTCTCCGCTGCCCTACCGGCTGGACCTCTTCGACGACGAACTGGACAGCCTGCGCACCTTCGACCCCGACACCCAGCGCAGCCTGTATCCGGTCAAGGCCGTCAAGCTGCTGCCCGGCCGTGAGTTTCCGCTGGACGAAGCGGCACGATCGGCCTTCCGGGGCCGCTGGCGCGAGCGCTTCGACGGCGATCCCTCGCGCGTGGCGCTGTACC
>CAUVLK010000179.1:0-5916 GCA_963552635.1 uncultured Lautropia sp.
GCGCATGCTGCTGGCCGGCCACCGTACCGGCTGCCTGGCCGAGGTCCTGATCATCACGGCCGCCCTGTCCGTGCAGGACCCGCGCGAGCGTCCACCCGCGGCGCAGCAGGCGGCCGATCAGGCACACGCCCGCTTCAACGTGCCGCAGTCCGACTTCCTGTCCTGGATCCGGCTGTGGCGCTACTGGCAGGAGCAGCAGTCTGGCCGCAAGCAGCGCGGCGAATCGCACCGGGCGCTCGCCAACCGCATCGGGCGCGAGTTCCTGTCCATCCGCAAACTGCGTGAATGGGCCGATGTCATCGGTCAGCTCACCGAGCTGGTGCGCGGACTCAACTGGCAGATCAATACCGACGAAGCCGCGCCGGATGTCATCCATCGCGCGCTGCTCACCGGCCTGCTGGGCAACGTCGCCCACCGCCTGCCCGAAGGGCCGGGCTGGCAGGGCACGCACCAGCAGAAATTCGTGCTGCATCCGTCGTCCATCCTCAACCGTCGCCAGCCCAAGGCCGAGGGTGGAAAGCCGGCCGCCTCGCAGAACGCCAAGGGCGCCCGCTGGCTGATGGCGGCCGAACTGGTCGATACCGGCCGCCTGCAGGCGCGTACCGCCGCCGCCATCCGCCCGGAATGGGTCGAATCCGCAGCCGGCGACCTGATCCAGCGTTCGTGGAGCAACCCGCACTGGGAAAAGAACAGCGGCAAGGCCATGGCACACGAGCGGGGCGTGCTCTACAGCCTCGTGCTCTACACCGCCCGGCGCGTGCCCTATGAAAAGGTCGATCCGGTCGAATCCCGACGGCTGATGATCCGAGACGGCCTGGTCACCGGCGAATGGCCCGTCGATGCCGACTTCATCCGCCACAACCGTAAGGTCATCGCCGATGTCGAGCGGCTGGAGCACAAGATCCGCCGTCCCGACCTGCTGGTCGACGAGGAATCGCTGGCAGCCTGGTTCGACGCCCAGGTGCCCGCCGGGATCTGCAATGCCCGGGACCTGCAGCAGTGGTACCGCGAGGCCGTCAAGGCCGATGCCGGACTGCTGAAGCTCTCGCGTGAGGCATTGCTGAAGAAGGACGCCGACGGCGTGGACGAGGCGCGCTTTCCGCGCCTGCTGCGCATGCGGGGTGTCGACTTCACGCTGTCCTATCACTTCGAGCCCGGTGCGGCCGATGACGGCGTCACGCTCACCGTGCCGCTGCATGCGCTCAACCAGGTCGATGCCGATCGCTGCGAATGGCTGGTGCCCGGCATGCTGGCCCAGAAGGTCTCGCTGCTCTTCAAGTCGCTGCCGCAGCGCTGGCGCCGTCATCTGCTGCCACTCGATGGCACGGCCGCCGAATTCCTCGACGGCCTGAGCACCGGCAAGGCACCGGCCGGTGAAACCGATTCCGCTCCGGCGGAAACCGGAGCCGGCCACCGCGACATCCTCATCCCGTCCGGAACGCCGCTCATTGATGCACTCCTGGAATTCCTGCGCGTCAAGGGCGGCTGGCGACTGGCAGCCACCGATTTTCGGTTGGAGAACATTCCCGCCCACCTGCAGATGAACTTCCGGCTGGTCAACGAGCACGGCCGGGTGCTGGCCGTCTCGCGCCACCTGTCCGAGCTGCAGGCTGCCTACGGCTCGCAGGCCCAGTCCGCCTTCCAGAACGAGTTCTCGCGCATTGCCGCGCAGATGCGCGGGCGTGCTGCCAAGGAATCCAGTCCTTCCCCGAAGGCCGCCCAGGCATCATCCGGGAAAGCCTCCGAGAGCAAAGGGCCAGACCGCGTCCAGGGCAGCAGGGCGGCTGGTACCGACACCGTCATGCGTGCCGGCCAGCGCCATACCCGCTGGGACTTCGGGAAGTTGCCTGAACTGCTGGAACTGCAGACCACTGGCGGCGAACGGCTGGTGGGCTTTCCGGCGCTGCTGGACAAGGGCGATGCTGTCGAGATCACTGTCTACGACGACCCGGCCGTGGCCGAGCGCCATCACCGGCAGGGCGTGGTGCGGCTCTTTGCTCTCGCCATGAACGAGGCCCTGAAATCGCTGGCGCGCGACGTGAAGAAGAACGCCAGCCTGGAACTGGGCTTCAACGCATTGCCGGGCAGCGGTGGCAAGGCGGCGCCGCTGGCTGAGCAGCTGGCCCAGGCCGCCATCATCCGCAGCTTCCTGCAGGATGGCCTGCCCCAGGATGACGCCCAGTTCCAGAAGGCGCTGGCCGACGGCCGGCCCCGCATGCTGCTCACCGCCCAGGAGCTGGCCCGCCTGCTGCAGTCCATCGTCACCGAACATGGCCAGATCCGCCGCAAGCTCACCGGCCTGAGAGCCGACCGGTCCGCGCTCGACGACATCGAGGCGCAGCTGGCTGCGCTGTTCCCGCCGGGTTTCCTGCATCAGGTCGGCTACGAGCATCTCCAGCACTATCCACGCTACCTGAAGGCCGTCGTCATGCGGCTGGACAAGCTGCGTGAAGATCCCGCCCGCGACAAGGCCCTGCAGGCCTCCATGGTGCCGCTGCTGCAACGCTGGCGTCAGTGGCAGCGTGACATCGGCATGCAGCTCGACCGTGAGGCCGAATCCTTCCGCTGGATGCTGGAAGAGCTGCGCGTCTCGCTGTTCGCCCAGAGCCTACGCACGCCCATGCCGGTCTCGGTCAAGCGACTCACCAAGGTGCTGGATCAGCGGGACGGGCGCTGAGCCGGAACGGGGGAGGCTCGTGCCCCGCCGTGCCCCCGCCGCGGGCTGCATGGCGGCTTTCCAGATGCGGGGCGGAGGGCTTCCGCAGGGGTTTCATGTTGTTTCATGCAAACACGTGCCCCCTTGTGGAAGCCGGGTTTACCCGGAGGCTGCCCGCCGTTCATCCGGCCAGAAGCGCCGTTCCGCCAGTCCGGCAGACGGCAGCGCACTTCGCCCGCCTGACCGGTAGCATCAGGGCTGTTCATTTGCTTCCGGCCCGGCTCTAATGACAGTCTGAAGAAAAGACCGGCTGCGTCTTTTGCCGCCTTTTCACCGAGCCCCCGTCTGCGCATGGGGGCGTTGTCATTGTGTCGCATGGTGCATGTCGGAGTAGCGAAGGGAGCCTGATCTTGGAGACTGAAAGCGAACGCAGGCGAAACGTCAGTCTGGCCAAGGCCACCCTCCTGCACTTGTCACAGCAGCGCCTGTCGCCCACGCCCGAGAACTACGCCATTGCTTGGAAAGAGGTCGAGCAGCAGTTCGAGCCTGCCACCATCCCGATGGTCCGCCCCGGCCGGCGTTTCCCGGACGGCATCGTCGAATCCTACGAAGACAGCGAACTGGCCAGCGCCCGTCGTCTGGCTGAACGCCGCCAGCGCCTCATCGTCTCGCTGACCGCGCTTCTGGACACCATCTGCGACGTGGTGCCCATCCTGGCCGGGGAAGAAGCCTGGATCATCGAGCAGTTCTCGGCCATCCGCCGTGCCATCGGGGCAGAACCCGAAGGTGTCGACCGGGGCGCGCTGGAGCAGGCGAGACAGAACGTTCGGCACAACCTGAAGGAGCATGGCAACCTGCTGACCATGCGCCGTACCGCGCTGGCCGAGCTGAAACAGCTGCTCACGCAGTGGGTCGGCAATCTGTCCGAGTTGATGGATTCCAGCGTTTCCTATTCCGATTCGCTCGACGGCTTTGTCGAACGCATCGAGGGCGTGTCCGACATCGACGACCTGGCGCAGGTGCTGGGCGACATCGTGGGGCGCACCGTGGCCATGCAGGCGCATCTGGCGCAAACCCGCACCGAATTCGAGCAGACCTGCCGGCGTGCCGACGATCTGGAGCGCAGCGTCAGCGAACTGTCGAACGAACTGAACGAGGCCCAGGGTCTGGAGATGACCGACCAGGTGACGGGCATGCTCAATCGCCGAGGGCTGGGCGTGGCCTACCAGGAGCTGCTGGCTGAATGCACGCTGAAGCAGAAGCCGCTGGCCGTGGTGCTGCTGGATCTGGACCATTTCCGCTCGCTCAATGACGCCCAGGGGGCCCATGCGGGCGACGAGGCGCTTCACTTCTTTGCCGCTGCCATCCGCGGACAGCTGCGTCCCAGCGACCGCTGCAGCCGTTATGACGGCGACGAGTTCGTGTTGCTGCTACCCGGCGTTTCCGCCGAGACGGCGCTGGACATCCTCAAGCGTCTTCAGCGCGTCGTGGTCGAGCGCACGCTCGTCTACAATGAAGGCGAAATCAACCTCAGCTTCTCGGCCGGTGTGGCCGTGGCCGAGCCCGGCATGCCGCTGGAAGAGGTCGTGCATCGTGCCGATGACGCCCTCTACGAAGCCAAGCTGGCGGGCCGCAATCGCGTCTGCGCCTACAAGGGAACATCATCCGGGCAACGGCAGCCGGCCACGGCCTGAGCCGGCTGCACGCACCATGACCCGCATCAATCTGGTCGATCCCTCGGAACTCTGCGATCAGCACCTCCTGGCCGAACACCGTGAGCTGACCCGCATCCCCAACGCGGTGGCCCGGGGACGCTTCAGCCTGGTCGGCCAACCTGCCGACTACAAGCTGGGAGAAGGGCACGTCCGTTTCTTCTTCGACAAGCTGGCCTTCCTGCAGCGACGTTATGCAGCCCTGCATGAAGAATGCCTGGCGCGCGGTTTCAGGGTGCAGAACATCTGGCCGCAGGATCTTCCCGACACCCCGTCGCTCTGGCGGGACTACCAGCCGACCGAACAGGCCCTGGCACTCAACCGGGAACGCATCACGGCACGCATGCCTGCCAAGGCGCGCTTCACGCCAGGGCTTGCCCCCCGCTGATCGGCGTCAGAACCCCAGCAGCGAGAAGATGGCCTGGTGCATCTGCGCCAGCGGCGCATACAGCATCGGCATGCCCAGCGTCAGCAGCATCAGGCCGGATCCGATCGTGATCGGGAAGCCGATGGCAAACACGTTCAGCTGAGGTGCCACGCGCGAGATCAGGCCCAGGCTCAGGTTCACGAACAGCAGGAGCGCCATGTAGGGCAGGGCCATCAACAGCCCCAGTTCGAACACCTGGCTGATGACCGCACCGATGTCCAGCCGTCCCAGGAACTGCTGCGTGCCCATGCTGGCCGGCATCCGTTCCAGGCTGTTCATGGTGGCCGCCACCAGCAGCAGGGGGCCGTTGATCACGGCAAAGCTCGTCAGCGACATCGTGTTGAACAGCCGGCCGATGGCATTGGAGTTGCTGCCCGTGCTGGGATCGAAGAAGGCCGCAAACGAGAAGCCCATCTGCAGGCCGATGATCTCGCCAGCCATCTCCACCGAGGCCAGCAGCATGCGGCACACCAGCCCGATGGCCAGCCCGATCATCACCTCGCTGGCCATCAGCACGAAAAAGGCCGGATCATCGAAGGAAGGGGTCTTGCCATGCACCAGCGGTGCCGCCAGCACGGCCAGTGAAAGCGCAGCCGTCACGCGGTAGCGCACGGGAATGTTGCGTGACGACAGCAGCGGCGCCGAGCTGAACAGCCCCAGCAGCCGGAAGAGCGGCATCAGCAGCGCCGACAGCCAGCCCAGAATCTGCGCTTCGTCAAAGGTGATCATGGGAGAGCAGCTACGCCGTGATCATGGGTGGCAGGGGCACACATGCCCATCTGCCAGGCAGTCACATGCACGGGCGGTGTGTGCGTGCATGGTCCTAGAACCCGGGCTGCCCGTTGATCACCGCCGGAATCGACAGGATCATCCGCGAGATGAAATCGGTGAGATTGGACAGCATCCAGGGGCCGGCCAGCACCAGCACCAGCGACGACAGCACCAGCTTGGGAACGAAGGACAGCGTGGCCTCGTTGATCTGCGTGAGCGCCTGCAGGATGCTGATCAGCAGACCCGTCACCAGAATCACCAGCAGGATCGGCGACGCCGTGGTCATCAGCGTTTCCAGGGCCTGGCGGCCAATGGTCAGTACGGTCTCGGGGGTCATGTCGCAAAGCTCG
>CAUVLK010000180.1:0-5903 GCA_963552635.1 uncultured Lautropia sp.
CGCACCCGGCTCCGGGCGGGATGGTGTGTCGGTCGCTTGTCCATGCGCCACCGGGGACAGCAGACAGGGCGCCAGCGCCAGGAAATTGCGTCGTTTCATGGGCTTCAGAATGCCATCGTGACCGAGGCGATGAACTCGCGCGGGTCTCCCAGGAAGGCGGAACCGGCGGCAACGCGACCATTGACGCTACCCGGGAAGAAGGAAGCCCAGTATTTCTGGTCGGTGACGTTGTTGATGCCCAGTCGCCAGGTGGTCTGCTTGCCCATCAGCCGGGTCTCGTAGCGGGCGCTCAGGTCCAGCGTGTAATAGCCTTTTGAACTGGCGGTGTTCTGGGTGTCGATCTGGCGGCGACCCACATGGCGCAGGCTGCCTCCCAGGGTCAGACCAGAGACCTGCGGCATGCGGTACTCGGCCAGCAGCGAGGCCTGCACCTTGGGCACGCCCACCATGCGCTTGCCGGAGGTGGTGGCATTGGGCGAGTCCTTCAGCCTGGCGTTCAGGAAGGTCACGCCGCCCAGCAACGACCAGTCATCGCCGATGTCGCCCTGTGCGTACAGTTCCAGCCCCCGGTTGTGCTGCAGGCCCTGCACGCGGTAGACGTTGTCGGTGCCCGCGAAGGCGAACGGACGTTTCAGGTCGAACAGTGTGGCGCTCAGGCTCATGCCCGCCAGCTGGTAACGTGCCCCCAGCTCGTACTGCTTGCTGCGGATCGGGTCCAGGGTCTGGCCTTCGTTGGCGGTGTCTTGTCCTGCCACACCGCCGTCCTGCAGCGTGTCGGCCCAGCCCAGGTAGGTGGTGAGGTTCTCCTGCGGCTTGTAGCTGATGCTGGCTGCACCGCTGAAGCCGTTCTCGTCATGACCGCTGGTGCGGGTGCCGCTGCGGTTGTAGCTGTTGGACTTGAAGTTGGCACGGCTGGCGACCAGCATGGCGGACCACTGCGGGCTGAAGGTGAGCGTGTCGCCCACGCTGAACGACTGCACCCGGTAGTTGCTGCCGTAGTAGCGGGATCCGACCCGGCTGGAGACGCCGGCCGGCTCGGGGTAGAGCACGGGACTGGACAGGCTGGCGTTGCCCAGCTGGTAGCGCTGCCCACGGGTGGTGCTGTAGATCTTCCAGTCGTAGCCGGTCGTGGAGACGAACACATCGTGGCGGATGCCGGCGGCGGTGAGCTTGCCGTTCAGGCGCAGCAGATTGCTGTTGACGGTGAAGCGTCCGGGCATGGTGCTGCGGATGGCGCTGCTGTAGTTGCCGGCGCTGTCCAGCAGCGAATGGTCGACAGTCCGCATGTAGCGATCGGCGATCTGGCGGCCATAGCCGGCTTCCAGCTTCCAGTCTTCCGAGAACTGGTGCTTGACCCGCACGCTACCCGTGGTGGTGCGCAGCTCCACGCCGGAATAGGGCTGGCCGAAGCCCACCTTCCGGGCACTGGGGGCACCCGGCAGCTGGTTGTCGGTCTCGTAGTCGAACGAGGTGGGGTAGCCGTACTTGTCGTAATCGTAGCGGCTGCCGTTCAGTTCCACCACCGTGGCCGGTGTCAGGTGGAAGTCCAGTGCAACGGCGCCCAGCTGGCGATCCAGGTCGCTGTGCTTCACGTAGCCGGTGCCCTTTTCCTTCATCAGGTTCACGCGGTAGCCGATGGCGCCACTGGGCCCGATGCGGTCTCCCAGATCGGCATGCACCTTGAAGGCGCTGCGATTGCGATAGCCGAATGTCAGTTCACGCAGCGGCGTGTCGGTGGGGCGCTTCTGAATGAAGTTGAAGCTGCCTGCCGGATTGGCAGGGCCATAGAGGGCGCCCGACAGGCCGTTGATGACCTCCACGCGCTCCAGCATCTCCATCGGGTAGGCGGTGGTGCCACTGATGTTGAGATCGTCCATGCGGTTGTTGGACACCACATCGCCTTCCATGCCACGCGATTGCGGCCTGCCGATTTCCATGCCGCCGCGCGCTTCCATCTGCGTGGAGGGCATGTACTTCAGCAGCTCGTACAGATTGGCGGCGTGCTGGTTGCGGATGATCGAGCTGTCGATCACGTTGACCGAATAGGGCAGATCCTGCAGCTTGCGGCTGCCCAGCGGACCGACGCTGGCGCTGTCGACGGTGAAGCCACTGTCGGTCTTATGACGGTCGGTGGCAATGATCTCGGGCAAGGTGCCGGGCGTGGCTCGGTCAGCAGACGGCAGGGGGGCCTGTTGCGTGTCGTCGGCCGCCTGGGCTGGCTGGCCTGCCAGCGCAGCCAACGCGCAGGCAACAGCGCTGACCAGGAGGAGGGGCGAGGAACGCCGGAGGGAGAGGGTCCGTTCTGCCGGGCTGCGGAAAAGCTCGGCGTGATGGGCATCTGTGCGAATGGGCTGAGCGTGCATGACAGTACCGTTATTATTCTTGGATACAACGAACGGGCATGATTTTGCATCGCAAGCTTTGTGAGATCAAGCAAGGCCCAGGCAAAGCAGGATTCAGGCAAAGCAAGATTCAGGCTGAGTCTGCGAGACCAGCCGGGATCCGGGCTGAGGGGCGGTGTTTCGAGGGCATGGGCGCGAAAGTGCAAACCCGTTTGAAGCATGAAAAAAGCCGGCACAGGCATGAACCTGTGCCGGCCTGTCTGCCGGAGGCGAGGAGGTAGGCCGTCAGCCTGCCGCCTGGCCGGGCCGTGTGTGGTTCACGGGGGCAGGCAGGGCCTTGGGCGATGCCTTGGTACCTTTCTTGCCCTTGCGTGTGGAACCCGGCACCGCCTGCAGGCCGCCGCGCAGGGCGTTGAGCAGGATGGCGATGGTGCTGCCGTTGTGCAGGACCGAGGTGGCGATGGGGCTGAGCTTGCCGGTGGCGGCACCCGCCAGGATGGCGGTATTGGCGCCGACAATGAGCTTGAAGTTGGTGTCGATCTGCTTCATCGTGCGGTTGGCAATGGCCTTGGCATCGGCCACGCGGGCGATGTCGTCTTCCAGCAGCGCGATGTCGGAGGTCAGCCGTGCCAGGTCGGCGCCCCGCTGCATGGCGATGCCGACGTGTGCGCCGGCCAGGGCCGGGGCGTCGTTCATGCCGTCACCCACGAAGGCGATCTTCGCACCGCTTTCGGTCAGCTCATGCAGGATGCGTGCCTTGTCTTCGGGCAGCAGCTGGGCATGGTAGGCATCCAGGCCCAGTTCACGGGCCAGCTCGGCAGCACGGACTTCATGGTCGCCCGTCAGCATCAGGATGCGCTTGACACCCAGGGTACGCAGACGCTTGAGCGTCTCGGCGGTGTTGGTGCGCAAGCTGTCCTTCAGGGCGATGATGCCCAGCAGCTTGCCGCCCAGGCCGATGTAGAGCGGGGTCTTGCCTTCGGCCTGCAGGCGCTCGATGTCCTCCTCGTGGGCACCCATGTCAATGGACTCGTGCTCTTCGAGGAAGTGGCGCGAGCCGACCACGACACGCTTGCCCTGGATGACGCTGGCCACGCCGTGGGCGGCGATGAAGTCGACATCCTCGTGCGGGAAGTGGCGGTTGCTGTGCCGGCGGGCCGCTTCGACCACGGCATGAGCCAGCGGGTGGAAGTAGTGCTCTTCCACCGAGGCGGCCAGGTCGAGCACATCGGTGGGGTCGAACTCGGGGTCGAAGGCCAGCACGTCGGTGACGACCAGGGTGCCGGTGGTGAGGGTGCCGGTCTTGTCGAAGACGAAGGTGTCGGCCTGGGAGAGGCGCTCCAGCGCGTCGCCGCCCTTGAACAGCACGCCGTCGCGGCCGGCCGTGTACATGGCGGACTTGAAGGCGACCGGAGTGGAGAGCTTGAGCGCGCAGGCATAGTCGGCCTGCAGCACGGCGGCAGCCCGCTTCCAGTTGCGCGATACCAGCCAGGTGCTGCCGGCCAGGCCCAGGATCCAGGGCACCAGCTTGTCGGCCAGACGGTCAGCGGTGAGCTGGGTGCCACTCTTGACCTGCAGGGCGTGCTGGACGTAGTTGGCGATGCGGGCGCTGGCCGTGCCGGTACCGACATGCTCGGCGTAGATGCGGATGCGGCCTTCCTCGATGACGGTGCCGCAGAGCACGCTGTCGCCCCGCTGGCGCAGCGCCGGCACGCTCTCGCCGGTCATGCTGGCCTCGTTGACGGTGGCCTCGCCGCTCAGCACGGTGCCATCGACGGGGATGACGGCGCCAGCCGCACAGATGACGGTGTCGCCGACCACCACCTGGGCGGCGTCGATCTGCAGCTCCTCGCCGTCGCGCTCGACCCAGACCGTGTCGGCATCGGGATGCAGCAGGTGCTTGAGCAGGTCGTCGGAGCGACGGGCGATGGACTCTTCCAGATACTCGCCCAGCGCCAGCATGAAGAGCGTGGCGTTGGCGGCCATCTGGTCGCCGCTGGCGGTGGAAATGGCCACGGCCAGCGCTTCCAGCACGTGGTTGTTGAGCCCTTCCTTGAGCAGATCCTCGATGGCGTCCTTGTACAGCGGCAGCGAGACGGCCAGCGTGGCCGGTTTTGCCAGCGGCTGGGGCACCTTGTTGGTGGTCAGCAGCAGCAGCGCGCTGGCCAGCAGGTCACCGCCGGTGGACAGCACGTTCTCGCCGGCCTTGCGCTTCTCGCAGCTGGCGGCCTGGACGGCGGCGCCGCTGGCACCGGTGCAGACAGAGGCTGGAATGTGCGAGAGCACGCGCTGCAGCTTGGGGATGCTGGTCTTCTTGCCGTCGAACTGGATGGCGATGGAACGTGCTGCCGGGTTCAGGCGCACACCCGTGACACCGGGCTGGTCACGTACCACGCGCTCCAGTGCCTGGGGCGCCAGCTTGGCGCAGCCCTTGGGCAGCGTGTAGCGATAGCGGACTCGGCCGTGCGACTGGTGAGCCACATCGAGCGTCTCGAACAGCAGGGGAGCTGCGGCGTTGGAGGAAGAAGGGCGCCCTTTGGCGTCCGGCTGTTGTTCCAGGGGCATGACGTGCAATGAGTGCGTGGATGGCAAGGCGTGTGGTGGGAACCGAAAGACCGGCTGGACCGGTGCATCCGACGGATCATGGCACCGGCTGCCCGGGGGACAGGCCGGGCCTGCGCGGGATCAGTCCTCGGCGTTTTCCTGCTCGGCCGCGACTTCGGCCTTCAGGTCGGCGATCTGCTCCTTGAACTCCTCGACGCTGCCAGCCACACCGGCGTAGAGCTTCATGCCCATGCGGATGAGCTTGGCACGCTTCTCGGGATCACCCAGCACGTAGGCGGCAGCGCCACCCAGCAGCAGACCCAGGATGAACTGTTCGGTCTGACGGTTGCCACCGAACAGGCCCGACAGCCCCAGGCTTTGCCAGGCGCTGTGACCGTTGGCCTGCGTGGCATTGGGGAAGGCGCCATTGAAGTTGGCGTTGGGCGTGTTGGCGTTCTGCGGGAAACCGTTGAAACCCTGTCCGTTGAAACCTTGAGCGTTGAACCCCTGGCTGTTGAAGCCTTGGCCGTTGAAACCTTGGCCGTTGAAACCTTGGCCGTTGAAACCCTGAGCATTGAAGCCTTGGCTGTTGAAGCCCTGGCCATTGAAGCCCTGAGCGTTGAAACCTTGCGGGTTGAAGGCGTTGCCGTAGGCAGCCTGGTTGAAACCGGCATTGCCGTAGCCGTTGTCGAAGCCCTGGTCGGCGTAAGCCTGGGTGTCGTTGGAATCCTGTTCCTGGTTGCCGTTGTTCCAGGTGTTGAATTGGTCGTTGCGGTCCGGATACTTCTGATTTTTCTTGGCCATTTCAGTTCTCCGTCATGGACAAAGCGTGTGTTCGGGGAACAGGAGCCGCCCGGGGTACGAGCGAGAGGGTGTGTGGGCGGATCCTGGAAATCGATGTGTGCGTGCCGGGGTCAGGCCTCGTCACGCGGGGTGTGTGCCATCTGGATGTAGCGGGGGGACGCGTCTTCCTGGCTTTCCTGGGCGTCATCGACGAGGTTGTCCACTTCAATGACT
>CAUVLK010000181.1:0-5892 GCA_963552635.1 uncultured Lautropia sp.
TGAATGTCTCGGTGGCCACCGGCGTGGTGCTGTACGAGGTGTTGCGGCAGCGGCAGGTGACCCAGACCTGAGTCAGGCCCGGATCACGTCCGAATCACCCCAGAGTCACGCCAGAGTCACGCCTGGGCCGGCAGGGACGCCTTGTTGTCACTGGCGGGCTGGGCTTCCTCGCGGTCGAAGCGGCGGACGCCGTCATCCAGCGTTTCCAGCGCGAAGGCGTGGCGCCGGCGGCGCAGCAGTCGCATCAGGGCCGTCACGGCCACCGGCACGCAGGCGGCCAGCAGGAACGATTCCAGGAGCGTGTCCAGCGGCTGTCCCGGGCGCGGGAACATCCACAGGCCTGCGGCCAGTCCGGCCAGCGTGGCCACCAGGGCATCCACGCCGTCATGGCGGCGGCTGTAGAGTCCCAGGAACACCGGGAAGGCGGCGGCCGCACACAGCAGGTCGGCCAGCAGGAACAGGTACAGCACGCTGAGCCCCTGTGCTGCGACCACCACCACCGGGATGGCCAGCACCAGCACCAGGATGCGGGCCAGCCGCAACAGGCGGGCAGGGGGCGCCTGGGGCATAAGCCGGGCACCATCCACGGCAATGATGCTGGTGATGGCGCTGATGGCCGTGTCGGCGCTGCTCATCACCAGTGCCAGTCCCAGCGGGATGAAGGCCAGGGCCACCCAGGCCGGCAGGTTGGGCATCACTAGGGCAAAGAGTGCCACCGAGGCCTCGCCGCCCGGCTCCATGGCCACCCAGGCCAGGCCGAACAGCCCCATCAGCAGGATGAACGGCACCACCATCAGGCCGCCCAGCAGAAAGCCGCGCTGCATGTCCTGAATGCTGCGTGCGGCATAGATGCGCTGCCAGTTGCCCTGGTGGAAGATGCCGGTCAGCAGGATGGCCACGAAGAAGGTGGCGCCCGCCTTCAGGCCGCCGGCATCACCGAAGTCCAGCAGGGCCGGCGCCTTCTCGGCCAGGCGGGCCGTCACGCCGCTGGCGCCACCCGCCACATGCCAGCCGATGGCGACCAGCGCCAGCAGCATCGGCACGATGATCAGGATCTGCACCTTGTCGGTGAAGATGGAGGCACGCAGGCCGCCCACGGCCGTGTAGAGCAGCACCGTACCCATCACGACGGTGGCCGTCAGGCCCATCGGCACCGGGGCCAGCAGCGTCATCAGCATCGAGATGGCGGTAATTTCAGCCGTCAGCTCGATGAACACGTAGAACACCATGATGGCCAGCGTGAGCGCATACATGGGCCGGCCATAGCGGGTCAGCAGGAACTCGGTCAGCGTGTGGCCGTGGGGCATGAGCTGCCGCATGCGACGGCCCAGCAGCAGCATGGCCACCAGCGGGGACATCGAGCCCAGTGCATAGCCGATCACGGCCGGGATGCCGCCCCAGGTGGCTGCCTCGGGGGGCGAGAACAGGATCCACGCGCCCAGGGCAGAGGCCAGCAGCGTGGCGAACGTGGCAATGGGCCCCTGCGTGTTGCGGGCTACCACGAAGTCTTCGAGGCTTTCGCGCCAGCGTCGTGCGTAGAGAATGCCGGCCGCTGCGAATAGGGCCGAAAAGAGCACCAGCCAGAAGATGGCCGGCCCGGTGCCGATGGAGGTGTACATGGTCTCTCCCTGCGGGATGCCGTGGGTTGCAGGCCGGTGGCTGACGGGGGAGGGACGATGGCGGAACGGCAGAGCCTTGTCCGCAGGCGCATGCAGGCGATGATCCCTTGCAGGGGCGCTTCCCTGCAGTGTGGCCGGCGGCCCTTGCTGAAGGCCGACGCGGAGGCCTGCATGCGATTCCTTCCCTTCGCCGGCATGATCCGGATCAGGTTCTAAGGGTCTCGGCCAGCGGCCGACTCTCAGTCCTTGGACGGCAAGGCACCGCAGGTGCCGATGCGCCATCGTGTGGGACTCCCCCAGGAACGGACGTGATTATAGGAATGGCCGTGGCGCAGGAAAGGCCGGGAATCATGGTTATCCCGAATGCCGCTCAGCCCTCGTCGACGATCAGGTCCTTGATGCTGCGGCGCAGGGAGTATGCCGAGGCCTTGGCGTACCCCAGACGGATGAGGATGGTCGGATACTCCTCGTTGATGCCCAGGGTTTGCGCCATGCGCTCTGCCAGCTCGGGGTTCTCGTTGGGCTGGTTGGCATAGGCGTGGGCGATGCCTGCGGCAGTGCTGGCCAGCAGGAAGCGCTGTAGCGTTCTGCCCAGTGCCACCCAGTGTTCCCGGCGGTTGTCGTGCGTGGTGAACAGCGCAAAATGGGAGGCGGAGGCGATGTTCCGGCGATCGGTCCTGTTCTGTTTTGCCGCATCCAGGCTGTGGGCAATGATGAACTCGGCCATGAAGCGGGGCAGGTTCGGTGCACCGAAAACGGCATAACTCAGGCCGTCGGCGGTTTCGTCCTGGTGTTTTCTGTTATAGCGCATCCACTGTCGCAGCTCGGCCTTGAATGCAGGGTCGCCCATCTGTCGCCTGTTGCCCTCGTATACCAGCGCGGCAATGTCATCGAAAGCTTGCGTCCCTTTCTGGTAAAGGTGAATGCCGATGCCAGGTTCGATGGGGATGTTTTTCAGCAGGGCGAGGGTGTTGTCGGGAATCATGCTGCCGTTGTAGCAGCGCCGGTTGGTCTGTCGCCGCGCAATCTGCTCAAAATGGGGGGCTTCAATGCCGTTCTGCCGGCTGAGCCCGATATGAATGACGCCGTCGGTGGTGGTGGAAACCTTTCCCAGCCAACCCTTGTGCGCGGCTGCAATGCACAGATTCTCTGCAGCACACCCCAGGCTCACGAATAATTCTCGATGATCGGGATCGACAACGGGAAGTGCCCTGGAAAAATCGGGCAGGATGTCGATGTGGTCAGGAAACAGTCTGAACTTCCAGGGTTGGGTATTATGCCCGGAGGGGGCCCTGACCGCCTGTTCGATCATGAACAGATAATCCGCGCGGATGGAGGGTGAAATGCGGGAATCTGCATTCATTTCCTATGTCTCCTGTGAGCATCTCCATTTTGCAGCGAAAATGAACAGGCATGGGCAAAAGATATTGATAATGTGAGTGTTGCCTGTCTGGTACAAATTGTGCGGTACGGCATGGATGTGATATGATGGAAAGCTTGCTTCAATCGCCTTTCTGCGTTTTCAGAAAACCTCTACCCTCATTTCGTCGTGCCCATCATTACCCTGCCGGACGGCTCGCAGCGCCGTTTCGATGATGCTGTCACGGTGGCGCAAATTGCCGCCGCCATTGGTCCCGGACTTGCCAAGGCCGCCATTGCCGGCCGCGTCAACGGAAAACTGGTCGATCTGTCCCGCACCGTCAGCGAGGACGCCGAGGTGGCCATCGTCACCGACAAGGACCCGGAAGGCCTGGACATCATCCGGCACTCCACGGCACACCTGATGGCCTACGCCGTGCAGGATCTGTTCCCCGAGGCGCAGGTCACCATCGGCCCGGTCATCGAGAACGGCTTCTACTACGACTTTGCGTACAAGCGCCCGTTCACGCCCGAGGATCTGGCCGCCATCGAGAAGCGCATGCACGAGCTGGCCAAGCTGGACGAGACCGTGGTGCGTGAGGAATGGGACCGGCAGGAGGCCGTCAAGTACTTCGAGTCCATCGGCGAAAAGTACAAGGCCGAGATCATCGCGTCCATTCCGGCCGAGGAAGGCATCACCTTCTACCGCGAAGGGCGTTTCGTGGACCTGTGCCGCGGGCCGCACGTGCCGTCCACCGGCAAGCTGAAGGTCTTCAAGCTGATGAAGGTGGCGGGCGCCTACTGGCGCGGCGACGCCAACAACGAGATGCTGCAGCGCATCTACGGCACGGCCTGGGCTCGCAAGGAAGACCAGGACGCCTACCTGCACATGCTGGAAGAGGCCGAGAAGCGCGACCACCGCAAGCTGGGCAAGGACCTGGATCTGTTCCACACCCAGGCCGAAGCCCCGGGCATGGTGTTCTGGCATCCGCGTGGCTGGACCATCTGGCAGCGCATCGAGCAGTACATCCGCGAGAAGTACCAGAAGAACGGCTATCAGGAAGTGCGCTGTCCGCAGATCCTGGACGTGGACCTGTGGAAGCGTTCCGGCCACTGGGACAACTACAAGGAGAACATGTTCTTCTCCGAGTCGGAAAAGCGCGAGTACGCCGTCAAGCCGATGAACTGCCCGGGCCACGTGCAGCTCTTCAATGCATCGCTGCGCAGCTATCGTGACCTGCCGCTGCGCTATGCCGAGTTCGGCTCCTGCCACCGCAACGAACCGTCCGGGGCGCTGCACGGCATCATGCGGGTTCGGGGCTTCACGCAGGATGACGGCCACATCTTCTGTACCGAAGAACAGGTCGAGGCCGAGGTGACCGCCTTCCACCAGCAGGCCATGGCCGTGTACCGTGACTTCGGCTTTACGGATGTCTCGGTGAAGCTGGCGCTGCGCCCGACACAGCGTCTGGGAACCGACGAAGCCTGGGATCGCGCCGAGAACGCCCTGCGTGCGGCGCTTTCTGCCTGCGACGTGGCCTGGGAAGAACTGCCCGGCGAGGGCGCCTTCTACGGTCCGAAGATCGAGTACCACCTGAAGGACTCCATCGGTCGCGCCTGGCAGGTGGGCACCATCCAGTATGACCCGATGATGCCGGAGCGCCTGGACGCGGAGTACGTGGCGGAGGACAACAGCCGTCGTCGTCCCATCATGCTGCACCGCGCCATCGTCGGATCCATGGAGCGTTTCATTGGCATGCTGATCGAGCACCATGCCGGGGCCATGCCCACCTGGCTGGCACCGGTGCAGGTGGCGGTGCTCACGGTCACCGACACGGCGGCCGACTATGCCGAGGACATTCGGCAACGGCTGATAAAACAAGGATTTAGGGTTATCTCGGATTTGCGGGGCGACAAGATCGGCTATAAAATCCGGGAGCACAGCCTGCAGAAGATCCCGTATCTCGTCGTGGTCGGCGAGAAGGACCGGCAGGCAGGCACGCTGGCCATCCGCGCCCGTGGGGGCAAGGATCTGGGCAGCATGAGTTTCGAAGGTTTCGCCAGCCTGCTGGCGCAGCAGGTGGCAGAGAAGGCGAACTGAGGTCTTTCCTCATCGCCCTTGGGCCGGCAGCCTGCTGCCGGCTTTCGTCCAGTTCATTCGGAGATAATCAGCATCGCTACCGAACGCAACCACCGCATCAACGGTGAAATCCACGCCCCCGAGGTTCGCCTGCTGGGCAAAGAGAACGAGCAGCTGGGTGTCTTCCGGCTGGGTGAAGCACGCCGCATGGCCGAAGAGGCCGATGTCGACCTGGTCGAGATCGCGCCCAACGCCACCCCGCCGGTCTGCCGGCTGATGGACTACGGCAAGTTCCGCTACCAGGAACAGAAGCGTGCTGCCGAAGCCAAGGCCCGCCAGAAGGTCGTCCAGATCAAGGAAGTGAAGTTCCGCCCGCAGACGGACGACGGCGACTACAACATCAAGCTGCGCAACATGATCAGCTTCCTGCAGGACGGCGACAAGGTGAAGATCACCCTGCGCTTCCGCGGCCGTGAGATGGCCCACCAGGAGTTCGGCATTCGCCTGCTGGAACGGGTGCGCAACGACATCGAGGAAATCGCCCAGGTCGAATCGATGCCCCGCCTGGAAGGCCGCCAGATGGTGATGATGGTGGCACCCAAGAAGAAGAAGTGATCGCTTCCCCGATCAAAAGCGCCTCCTTGTGAGGCGCTTTTTTGTTTGCTGGGGCTTGTGAGGAGGCCTCTGTCTACGGAGGGCAGCCTCGTTCAGGACTTGCGCCAGATGGAAGGCGGTTTCGTCGGTAGGTGTTTACCTGCTGGAGGACGACTTCGATGGGGGGCGCCCCGTGACCGGGTACCCTCCTCGGCTCATGCTGTCCGCTTCGCTTCCAGA
>CAUVLK010000182.1:0-5849 GCA_963552635.1 uncultured Lautropia sp.
CGCCAGCAAGGCACTGATGGTGCCAATCAGCCGATGGCGAAGACGCGGCACTGAGCCGCGGCGCTGAGCCAAAGCTGTCGACGCAATCCGGCCTCAGTCGATCAGCGGGACCCGGGAAAAATCCCGGATCCCGGGGATGTGGCAGCCACACCATAGTTCCGCCCCACCCGTCCCGTGCCCATTCCCACCGATCGACTGGGGCCCGTTCTCCATCGGCAGCCGGCCCAGCGCTGAATATCCTTCATGCATGAACCGGTCCGCCTTCCTGCCAAGGCACGAAAGACGGACACCTGTTTCCATGGCCGACACCTCAGCCGCTTTTCTGGCAAGGACACGCGACACATGATGCGCAGACCGTCTTTCCCCCTTTCGCTTCGCCCGCTGAACCGCCTGCTGGCAGGACTGGCCCTGGCCTCGTTCGCCCTGCCGGTAAGCGCCGGTATAGCGGAGGTGAAGTACAGCACGCACTTCGACGGCACCCCCAATTTCGACAGCACGGACGGCCCCGGCCTGGACAGCGGCCCCAGAAACGACATCGTGCGCACGCACGATGAGTTCCAGTACCTGGTGCAGCTGGCTACCGATGATGCCGAAAAGGACCTGCGCATCCGTCTGGTCATGCCACAGCATGCCGGCAAGCAGGTGGCAGTCTGGAGCTATCTGCCCACCGCCTGCAAGCAGGGGTCCACACTGTCGGCCGACAAGCAGGCCATCGACTGCCGTCTGGGCAACGTCTCCAGCGCCGGTACGCTGGCGGTCTATTTCCAGGGAGCCGTGCTGGGCAGCTCCGGCAATGGCGACAGGATCACCCCACCCACCCTGGAAGTCAGTGCCAACGGCCAGGTGCAGGCCGGACCTGCTTCCCTGCCCGAGACCCTGACCGTCAGTGCAGCCCCCTTCTACGATGTGGTTGTCCAGCAATCCGGGAGTGGTCCCACGGGCTTCCAGCCCGAAAGCGGCCCTGGTGGAAAGGATGGCTTCTATCACCACATGACGATCGGCCTGATGGCACGCAACCCCCACGGGCATGGTCTGAAAGGGGTTGAGCAGCTGGACCCCTCTGCCCCCGTCGAGATCGACCTCAACGTGACAGACTATCCACCCTCTGTCGCCGTGCCCAACTGGCATGCCGATCTGCCCGCCAGCAGCGGGAACCGCCCCACCGGCAGCTTTGCCGATGGCTGCGGCAGCCCCAACAATGGCCGCCCCAGCAGCCTGTTCAGCGGCGCCATCGGCATGTATTACCGTGTGATGGACCAGGGCCCCACCCCCAGCACCGCCAACACCCATGTGGCCAATGGTGGTGACTGCCGCACCGTCGCCAGTGACCGCAACCACATCCGGCTGGCCCTCGACGGCGTGGACACCACGCTGAAGCACATCCCCACCATCATGCTGCCCGACCGCCGAAAGCTGCCCACCCACCAGGAAGCCTGGGTGGCCAACAAGGCGTTGCTGGTGTGGACCTCGATCGAGGATTATCCACTGAACCAGCCTGTCTACCACACCATGAAGCTGAACAGCGTCAGTGGTCGATCGATCACGGGACAGGAAATCAGTGGTGACCAGACTGACAACAATGCGTCGAGGACGTACCCGCTGACGCACGAGGCTTCTGGCAGGGCCTCCAAGCAGTTCCAGCCGGACAGCTCGCTACCCACACCCTACGCCACCATACGCGACCCGCTGATGACGTCGGGCAACATCGTCAACCAGATGTCTCATGGGCAGACGGTTTCGACACAGCTGACCTATTCGACCTACGGCACGATCCCGCACCAGAATGTCCAGATGTGCGACATCGTCGATCGTACCGCTTTCGATATTGGTCAGCACTTCAAGGTCACGCTCAACGTCAACGTACCGGCGTCCGAGATCAGCTACCAGTATGGTGTGCCTGCCAGCGGCTCCCCCTATTTCGCATCCACCGACAGCGCCCATTCCGAGTACGAAGGCCAGGGCAACACGCCCCGCTCGGTGATCGGCACCTCGGAGTATGCACGCACCAGCTGCCTGGATCCCACCATCCGCTGGTACGCCACCTGGCAGGAAGCTGAAGCGGCCGGCGGGCTGGTCTACGTGAACGCGAAAATCAGGCGCCTGCCCGCGTCCCGCGATGCCAACATGCTCATCTCCGGCCTGATCCTGCGCGAAACCTGGGCTGCCACCATCGAGGTGCAGACACCCACGCGCATCATCCGCCAGGCCGGTACACCCATTGCCGCCGGGAGCATCATCCGCAACCGTGCAGAACTGCGTTCCGACACGATGCCGGATCTGGCTAAGGATCCCATCACCTGGGACCACCTTCGTGCGGTGAACCGGCAGACCACCACGCGCCCCACCAAGAAGGTGATTGCACCGGCCAATGCCGCCACGGCACCGGTACCGGCAGGCACCGTCCTCACCTATCAGATCACTACCCATTACGCCACGGTCAACAAGCCCGTTCCCGGCACCATCACGGTGACGGACGTGCTGCCGAGCGGACTGAAGTACGTGGCCGACAGTGCCCGCTTCGACGGCCAGCAACTGGAACCCACCATCCAGAACGACACGCCAGCCAAGGGCCTCACGACACTCACCTGGAAACTGGAAAACCGCACGCCATTCCTGGGCGTGCATTCTGCTGCCGCTGCGCAGCCTCCCCTCACCTACCAGGCACGCACCAGCCAGACGCTGCTGGACGGCACGAAGCTGCGCAACGACGTGGCTACCAGTGGGGGGGAATACGATGCAGCGGCTGACTGCACCTACGTCGTGGGCAAGGGCTTCGGAACGTGCGTCAAATCCGCCTTTTCCGAAGTGACGGTGCAGACCCCGCCGGGTTTCGTGCTGGAAAAGAGTTCCACACAGAACAGCATCTCGCCGGGCGACGATTTCGATTACAGCATCAGTTTCGCCTCCATCGGTCAGGACACCCTTGCACCGAACCTGCCGGACGTCATCGACATTCTGCCCTTCGTGGGCGACGGTGAGGACAACCCTGCCCTGAGCTTCGGTGCCCGCTCCCCGGCATCCAGCTTCGATCCGGGTGCCTACGCGCTGAAATCCGTCGTGCCGTCCAGTCTGGACCCCAACGCACGCATCTACTATACGAAGCGTCCGCCGCACGAGATTCACAACGACCCGCGTGACGACAGCAACCGCCTTGTCGGAGGCACCACCCGCTGGTGCCTGGCCACCGAGCTGGGGACCAGTGGCTGCCCGCAGACCATCGGCGAAAGCACGGCCATCCGCGTCAGCCCGACGCTGGCCAACCTGCCTCGCAATACGCCCTACACCATCCAGCTGATTCTCGGCACCCACCCGGTACTGGCCTACCCCGGCAACGTCTTTGCCAACCGGGCCGGCTCCCGGCCCGTGGATCCCGCCAGCTCGCTGCTGTTCGTGGCCTCGCAATCGAACATGCAGGTCCGCGTCCGCGATCACATGAGCCGCCTGGCAGGTCGCGTGTTCGCCGATCTGGACCAGAACCACGTACTGGATACCGCCGACTGGGCGCTGCCCAACCGTTGCGTCACGCTGCAGGGCACGACCAGCCGCGGCGAGGCCATGACGTTCTCGATGCAGACCGACGCCGATGGTCGCTACGAATTTGCTGAGGGTACGCGCAACAAGGTCCACTACAACGCCGACTGCAGCGGCACGCCCCTGCCCTATTTCGGTGGTCTGCTGGCAGGCACCTACACCGTTTCCAAGCCAGCCGCCAGCGGAACGCTCAGCAACGGCCTGGCCTTCCTGGGCACCCAGGCAGGCAGCACCACATCCAACGGGACCGTGCAGGAAAACCGGATTGCACAGATCACCGTGGCTCGCGGCGCGGCCCTTCAGGACTATGACTTCACCGAGATTCCCGTACGGCCTCGCCTGACCCTGCTTGCCTCGGTCACGAACAACCACGGAGGTACAACAACAGCTGACAGCGTTCAACTGACGGCCACGGGTACCGACACCGCAGCCGGCACCACCGTACAGGGCAACAGCGGCAGCAGCAATGTCACCCAGGCCAGCGTACCCGTGGGCAACTACACCCTCTCGGCCCAGGAACTGACTGACTACAACTCAACCGGCTGGCAATGTGTGATCAATGGTCAGCCCCCTGTGAAGGGCACCAGCCTGGCACTGACCTGGGGCGACCAGGCTACCTGTACAGTCAGCTATGAGGACCAGCCGAAACCCGCACACCTGACCCTGGTAAGCCAGGTGACCAACAATCATGGTGGCAAGGCAACAGCTACCGACATGACACTGTCGGCCAGCCACACCGACAACGGCAACACCACGACGGTGAGTGGCGCCAGCGGTGCCAGCGCCATCACCCGCTTCGAGGCTGCCAACGGTACCTGGACGCTGGCCAGTACCGATATGACGGGCTATACCCATGGCGAATGGCAATGTGCCATCGATGGTGGTGCCCCTGCCAGCGGCAACACGCTGACGCTGCAACGTGGCCAGGATGCCGTCTGCACGATCACCTACGAGGACCAGCCCCCTCCCCCGCCGCAGAAGAAACCGACCTACCTGACGCTGGTCGGTGAGATCGGCAACCATCACGGCGGCACGAAGACGACAGCCGACCTGACGCTGGGCGCAAGCCATACCGATGACACCGGCACCACCACTGCGCTGGAAGGCGTCAGCGGCAAGCCGTCCATCACGCGTGTGGAAGTGCCGACCGGTGCCTGGACGCTGTCCGGCAGTGAGCTGACCGGTTACCGCCGTGGCGAATGGTCGTGCACGATTACGCCGCATGCAGACAATACCGACAAGGCCGTGAAACAGAGCAGCGGTAACGCACTGAGCCTGGCCGAAGGCGATGAGGCCGTCTGCACCGTGCGCTATGAGGACGTGGCCCCCCGTCTGACGCTGGTTGGTGAGGTGAGCAACCGCCATGGCGGCAAGGCCTCGGCCAGCGACGTGACGCTGCAGGCCAGCCAGGACCATGCTGACGGCACATCCACAACCGTGAGCGGCATCAGCGGCAGCAAGACCGTGACGCTGGTCGAAGTGGCCCATGGTGACTGGACGCTCTCCAGCAGCGCCCTGACCGGCTATCGCCACGGCGACTGGCAATGTGCCATTGATGGCGGCAGCACCAAGACCGGCAACAGTGTGGCCCTGACGCATGGCCAGCAGGCCGTCTGCACGATCCGCTACGAAGACATGCCGGCACAGCTCACCCTGGTCAACATCGTCACCAACCAGAATGGCCACACGGCCAAGGCCGAGGACTTCCCGCTGTCAGCGCAAGGTCCGACGCCGCTGAACGGACAGAGCGGTTCCTCCAGCGTCACGGGAGTCGGCGTGCTGCCGGGTGCCTACACCCTTCGCGCCGACGCCCAGCCCGAGTATGGTTCCACGCCATGGTCGTGCAACGGTGGACAGCTGGCCGACAGCGTGCTCACCATCCGCAGCGGCGAGCACGTCACCTGCACCATCGAACACATCGACCAGCCGGTTAGCCTGACGCTGGACGTGGACGTGGTGAACGAGTACGGCGGCACGGCCTCGAAGGAAGACATCGCCCTGTCGGCCACCAACGTCACCAACCCCGATGACTCCATCTCCGGCATCTCGAAGACGGCAGCCGTGACCGCGCGTCAGGTAAAACCCGGCGTGTTCGAGCTGCAGGTACCCAACCTGCCCCGCGGCTATCGCGTCAGCAAATGGGTATGTACCGGTGGCAAGCTGCAGGACAACATCCTGACGCTGGCCAACCGTGAATTCGCCAAGTGCCGCGTGGAACTGAAGGACATCCCCGCCTCGCTGAAGCTGGCCAAGGCGGTCGACAGCAGTGCACGCCTCGTGGCCGGCACCGCCAACGAGTATGACGTGGCCTACACCCT